>JAGVFV010000116.1 GCA_020057445.1 archaeon
TATGGTGACAGTGACTGTCTGCCTGATCGCGTCTTCTCCAAATACTGAGAAGAACCGTTTGACGATGAGGTCGTAGACCTTGGATTCTCTTTCCCCTATTTTTTTGGGAAGGATGCCTGTCGGGTAGATTGCAGGATGCGCAGGGTCTGTCTTTTTCCCTTGCTGCGGGATGAGTTCCTTTTTCTTGAGGAGTGTCCCTGCGGATTCCTTGAATGATTGCTGTTTTGCGAGGCTTGTGAGTATTTTCTTGAAGTCAAGCTCTTTTGGGTATTGCTGCGAGCTTGTCCTCGGGTAGGAGGTGAGTCCTTCAAGGTAGAGGTGTTGCGCAATGGCGAGCGTCTCTTTTGGAGAGATGCCAAAGATGCGGAAGGATTCAGTCTGCAGCGAGCCAAGGTCAAAGGGTGTCGGCGGCTTTTGGGCTGTGTCGCGGGTCTCTATAGATGAGACGATCGCGGGCTTTTCTTTGCATTTCTTGTAGATCTGTTCTGCCTTGTCCTTTTCATCGAAGGTGTCTTCCTGGTGGAGCGCCTCGAAGAATTGCCTGTCTTTTTCTATGGTGAGGATGATCTGCCAGTACGGTTGTGGCTTGAATGCGCGTATCTCCAGTTCTTTGTCGACGATGATCTTGAGTGCCGGTCCCTGGACGCGTCCTGTGCTCATGATCTTGAACATGCCTGCCTTCTTGAGGGAGAGGGTAAGCGCTCGCGAGAGGTTGATTCCGTACATCCAGTCGAGGAAGTGGCGTGTCTCTCCTGCAAGTGCGAGTCCCCAGTCTATTGTCGGTGATGCTTTTTCGTACGCAGGGACAAGGTCTTCCTTGAGGAGTGTTGAGAATTTCATGCGCCTTGCATCTTTCTGCTTGCAGACATAGCGGATGATGTTATAGCCGATGACCTCTCCTTCGATGTCATAGTCGCAGGCGACGGTGAATGTCTTTGCGTCCTTTGCAAGCGCCTTGATTGTGGCGAGGTATTTTTTGGAGAAGTCTGCCTTCTTCTCGATCTCGCTTGTGGGTTTCCATTCGATGTCAAAGACAGGGTAGGTGAATGATTTCTCCTTTTCTGCCACGCTGAAGAGATGGCCTACTGCGCAGGCGACGATGATGTCCTGCTTCTTGTGCGTGATCTTATAATAGGGCACGCCGTTCTTGGCTTCCTTGATCGCCTTTCCGGTGGCAAGAGCCTCAGCTATCTTTTTCGCCGCGTTTGGCTTTTCCGTGATGATGAGTTCGTATGCCATGGTTTCAGTGTTCGCTTGTTTAGCGCCCTCAGGTCGAAATCCCTTTTTTTTGGGACGCTAGGGCGTTACGTGGGAGCAGCTGTGGTCAGTGGACCGCGATCAGTCCTGATCACTGACGCCCGAACTCTGTCGTTGGAGTTCGAAGGCGCTAAACAAATGCCCCATGTTTTGTCCAAATGGTCCGAGATTTGTGAGAGAATTTATAAAGGTTGTTTTTAAAGGCGAAAAACAGGGAAAAACGGGTGGTGTTTTCTCGTCGAGAAATTGCGGCAGGGGATGCAGACTGGTCTCTCATCGCATTTTTCTTTAACGCAGTCGTTTAGGGCGCTTGAGAATATATATTCTGCGTACGTCATATGATCCCGAGCTTCTTTAACTTTCTATGCACGACCTCATAGCGCAGTTTCGCGTGCCTTGCGATGTCTGCGACCTTCTTCTTCTCCTGCAGGAGTGTCTGGAAGTATGCGCGCTCGAATTCTGCCTCTGCTTCGTGGAGGGGGATGGGCTCGTCCGGGAGTTCTTTGAGGATGTCGCGGGAGATTGAGGGGATGTCTTCGTAGAGTTTTCTGATCTTTTCAGGGTGCAGGATGGTCTCGTAGTCCGAAAGGGCCTCCTTGACTGCTTTTCCGATCGCGATCTCTTTGATATATTCTGGTTTCATCATCTCTTCCCGCATCTTCTTCACATTGATCCTTGCCGTGATGATGAACCTGTGGATGCTTCTCCTGTCGATCCTCGCGATGCGGGAGACTTCGCTGATGTTGCCGAATTTCTGGAGGAGGAGGCGTTCGAGGTATTCTTTTCGGAACCTGGTCTTTGCCTGCCTGTAGGGAAGGTGTGTCGCGATGGCAAATCCGAGAAGAGGGTTCTTGGTGAGTTTTGTCGTGATGTCGCTTCCTATCTCTTGGATCTCGACTCCCATGAACTTGTGCATGATCGCGTCGATCGCGGGGAGGATCTTGTTCGCGAGCCTGTTTTCTAAGTCGTCATGGATATCCTGTCTTGTCCTCTCGTCAGTGATTGTCGTCATGTCAACAGTCTTATGGCATGCTAGTATTTATGCGTTATGATTTATTTGTCTCACTATCCTTTGTTGCATCCCAGTCGTATATAAAAGCAGGGCAGTATTATATTGTGTAATATGATGAGTGATTCCCATGTGTGAATACAATGTGCGCAAAAATAATGGAGGAAGATGAGATGTCATGCAACGGCATATGCATCAAGATATCAAGCCCAGGCTATAGTGGTAAGGGCAGGACGTATGGAGGCATGCAAGGTGCAGACTATGCAGGTCCGTCCTACTTTAGGGACCCGAATGCATTGACTGCGCTCGAATTCGAGAAGCAGCGTTCGCCAGCGTATGCTCGCGACCAGGAGATGGGTCTTGCAGCTGCTCTTGGCTACATCCCGAAGGTTGGCTATGCTGGAAAGCAAGGCGAAAAACAGTATGCCATGCCTGCGCAGAAGAGCGCTTCTCCTGACGAGGAACGGTCAAGGTTGGGCGCGAATATCGCATACTTGGAATCCTTGCAGAATTCCTCTCTTGGCGGAAAGGCGCTCGACTATTCTCTCATGGCAAGCGCTAAGTCGGCATGGGAGCAGATGCGTGCATTGATGGAAGGAAATGTCACGGTGATCTCGTCTGATCAGGTGCAGGGGATGGATGAAGGGATGGATCATCTTCGCGTGTACACGACGATCGTCGGCGTGCAGCCCATGTCTATGCAATCAGGATCTATGCAATCCACACAGAATGTTCTTGGGTATCAACAGGCCGCTAACGTCTCCCAACGTGCGGCGAGCGTCGCGAGGAGGAGATCCCTCCTCGAGGACCTCATCTTCAAGGAAAAAGAGAGGGCAGCCTTGCTGAATTAGGAGGACTTGGAATAATATGAGCGAACAGGCATTGAAGGCGGAAACTGGAGTATTGGTCATGGTGACTGAGGCAGATACGTTGCGCGAGAAGGATCCAAAAAATGCGCATCGTCTGTATCTCGAGGCGTCTGAATCTTACTTGCGCCTGTCCCGCGCATATCCTCAACATGAGTCGAGGTTGGTGAATGAGGCGTCTGCATTGTATATGAAGGCGCAGTCGCTGAAGAGCAAGGGCAACCTGAAGAATCAGGCTCGTGCGATCAATCAGGCGATCATCCTTCCTCCGGATAGGAGTTTTTCGGATGTCGCCGGTCTCGAGTCGGTGAAGGATGATATCAAGATGAAGATCATCGCGCCGTTCAAGAATCCTGACATTTTCAAGTATTATGGCAAGAAGGCAGGAGGAGGTATCATGATGTATGGTCCTCCTGGCTGCGGAAAGACGCTTCTTGCAGAGGCTGCTGCCGGTGAAGCGGGATTATTGTTCTTTCATGTGAAGGCGTCTGACCTGAAGAGCAAGTATGTTGGAGAGACTGAGAAGAATATCTCAGAGCTCTTTAGCCAGGCCAGGGAGCAGGCACCGTGCATCATCTTCTTTGACGAGATCGAGGCGCTTGGCCAGGACAGGAATGAGACCAATCACATCGGCCGTGGTTTTGTGTCCCAATTATTGACAGAGATGGACGGGGTCGGGACAAAGGACAGCAAGGTCTTGCTGCTTGCCGCGACAAACATGCCATGGATGGTGGACACTGCATTGCTTCGTAATGGCCGTTTTGGATCGAGCATCTTCGTTCCTCCTCCTGATAAGGCGGGAAGACTTGGCATTATGCGTATGTTTCTGAAGGATAAGCCCATGGAAGCGCTCGACCTTGGCATCATCGCGGACGCGACAGAAGGATTTTCCGGAGCTGACATGAACGCGGTCTGCAACGAGGTGCTGGACATCCTGATCAAGGAGTTTTTCAGGACAGGGAAGAAGAGGAAGATCGAGTACCGTGACTTTGCGGACGTGCTTTCAAAGAGGAAGTCCTCTGTCGTCCCTTGGTTTCGAAAGGCAGTGGAACATATCCACCGTCATCAGCTACAGGACTATTACGAGGATGTGCTTGACTATGTCGGAGGAAAGGATGGTCGTCGCGAATTTTCTCGTCACGCCTAAATGCAACATCAAGTGCGAGTTCTGCCTGAACGTGTGGAAGGATGAGCGGATGGAGGACGCTGGACAGTTCTTTCGAGGACTTGACCTGTTCCAGTCTTTGCGGGTGATCGATCGTCTTTCGGAAAATGGAGTGGAACATCTGGTGCTCACTGGCGGTGAGCCCTTGTTGCATCCGCACCTGGCCCAGTTGGTCGAGCATGCGTATGGAAAAGGGATGGCTGTCATCATCCAGACGAACGGCGTTCTGATCTCAAGACAATTCTTGGATCGGATTGCAGGGAAAGTCACAGCGATCCAGGTCTCTTTGGAAGGGATGGAGGAGGAACATAATGCAATCACCAAAAGCAAGAACTGGAAGCGTGTTGTTGAGAACATTCACGAGGTACAGAAGGCGAAGATTCGCCTCATGACGAACTTCACCGTCGTCAGGAAGAACATCGGGTGTGTGGAAGAGTATGTGCGCTTCCTGGACGCGATGGGTGTTGATGGTGCGAATTTCACGCCATTGTATCCGGCTGGCCAAGCAGTTGCCAACTTCTCTGTCTTGGAACCAACGGATGAAGAGAAACTGCAATTTTTCAGGAAGCTTGCTATCTTACGAAAGGAAGTGAAGATGCCATTGCTCGTGCAGGCAGGGATCCCGCACTCGTTCTTTGAAGAGAACTTGCTTGACCTTCCCCATGCGCGATGCGGTGCCATGGTCTCTGAGTTTGCAGTCCAGCCAAACGGCGCTGTCACCATGTGTCCCGGATCGACGAAGATATTGGGCAATATCTTCCAGAAATCGATCGATGAGATGCTGGGCGCGTCAAAAGAAACCCACGCAGTGCACAATTGCGAAGGGTGTTTGCTGAAGGAAGCAGTGCCACTTTTGTTGCATAGCAGATAATCCGGCGCAGAACGGAAAAATCACGGAATCTGGTCCGATTCTATCGGAAAAACGTGCAAAAGGCATATGAATGATAAGAGTATGTCTTTCCTATGGCTGTTCAGGATAGACCTGTCTATTATATCGATACGAGTGTCATATTAAGTCTTGTCTTCGACGATCCTCGATATGAATCGCAGGAATATCTGAATATAGTGGGGTATAAGGCGAAAAATAAAGGAGTATTATCTCAATTTACCATCGGAGAACTGTTTAGCAATGTTCTCTTGAAATTAAAAGAGGATATTGTGCGGAAGAATGCTTATGACCTTTTGGATTGGATTATCAGGAAACTTCTTGATGAAGACAGGGCAAATATACTAAAGTTTGATGGCGCTATTGTTAATTCATCCTTATTTGAGGAGATCAGGACAGCCGATTATGCGGTTACTGATGATGACGCCTTCCATCTTATGTGTGCAATTGCCTGCAAGGCGGCTTGCTTTGTGACAAAGGATATAGCTCTGTGTTCAAATCAACGTTTAAAAGAATATCTGATGAAGAAGTTCAATCTGAAACTACGCCTTATCGTATCTTGATTGTCCCAAGAACTCCTTTTTTCCTGAAAAATTCTCGGGTCTCCTTGAGCTTCTTGGCGAGCGCGGGATCGTCGAATAGTTTCGTCGTTGCTTTAGGCCGAGAAAGAAATTCGTCCAGTTCATCAATTCCTATCATTTCCATGGAATCAACAAAGATGCAGGTGTTTAAATATTTTTCCTGAGATTTTCCGGAAGAATTACGCTTTCATCATCTCTAATATCTTCTCGAACTTCTTTGCCTGCTCTATCGCGTCCTCGAGCGCGTTATGTCGCGAAGGATTCGGGACGACGATGTCTGAGATGTGGCGTCCGAGGTCTTTCGTGACTCCCCGATAGACTGAGTTGATGTCGATTCCTGAATGGCCAAAGGGGTTCCTGCCGAGGTAATTGTCAAAGTACCAGGCTGTGAACATGCCGTCGAACTTGATCGGCGCTGCGACTTCTCTGACGCTGTATCCTTTTCCGACTTTCTCTATCCATGCTGCAAAGTCTGTCATCGCCTGTTTTGGTTCAATCCCTTTGGCAGCAAGGATGGCAAGCACGGCATACGGGTTGAATCCTGGATCGTTTGGATCGTATTGCGGCAGGTCAAAATCTTTGAGCGCTTCAAGCTCGCTGCATCCTATGCGTATCGCTGTCGGGTCGAAGTTGTTGCTGATCGGCTTGAGTTCCCGATAGAATGTCTTTTCCGTGTTTCCAATCACGCACGCGCCAACAGAGAGCATGGAATACTTTCCAGGAGTTGGTCCTGTCGTTTCCACGTCGACAGAGATATAGAGTTTTTCCATGGAGGAAGGGAATGAGGCTTTGTTTATATTGGTTGTGCGTATTTCCGGTCTTGTCCGTGATCCTTTCGGATTTTTCTGGGCAAAGTCTATAAATGATGATGCATACGATAATTATATAAGGAAGTGTACGTTATACCGTACGTTATGAAGTACGCATATGAGAATAAAGAAGGTGCTGGTGGAAGTCGAGGTAGAAGAGAAGATACTCTTCAAGCACAGAGTCCGCCGCGAAGAGCTCGAACGGGCGTTCGCTTGCGGAAGAGTGTTTCGGGTGAAAGGAGGGACATATCTCCTGGTGGCGCACCAGGATCGGTACGTCACCGTGATATTCGATTACGAAGACTTCGTGGCGACGGTCCGGACAGCGTATCCTTCAGGAAAGGATCAGATAAGAAGGTATCAGAAAAAATGATAGAATTGGATAAAGACGCGTTTAAAGGTCCTTTTCCCTGTCATGGGAAGACAGTCCTTGTGCAGAAGAGGATTGTCGCTGATGATCTCGAGTTTCGGTATTCTGTCTGGCAGTGCAAGTGCGGGAAGGAGTACCTGGATTCTTCACAGGGAAAGATGCTGGAGCGGTTCTGGCTGCTTCGAAAGGTGCTTTCTGACAGGATGATCGCAATAGAGAGGAATATGAATTTCGACGGGAATGCGTATTTCTTCCGTTTCCCGAAGGAGTTCACGAAAGGATTAAGGAAAGGAAGTCTTGTCGATATTAAACTGCTGGATACAGAAGGGAAGATGTTCTTGGTGGAGATCAGGTAGGTGTCTCTGGTCTTGTCCGTGATTCTTCCGGTTTTTTCTGGGCAAAGTATTTGAATGCGAAGAATTGATGTCTTAGGATAGAAAAGTTTAAATATACGTCATGTTTTATTATTAAAATATATTGTAGGTGAATCAAAATGGAAGTTGCCATAACGAAGATGTCAGAGAATGGCCAGGTGGTCATCCCTGCAGAGATCAGAAGGGATGCGGGAATAGGGCCTGCCACAAAGTTCATCGTATTCAATACTGGAGGAAATATTCTCCTCAAGCAGATGAGGAAGGAATCTCTTGCAAAAGACATGGAGCTCATGGAACGGATCAGCAGGAGTGAGGATCAGGTCCGTAAAGGGCGAGTTGTCAGGGCGAATTCGCGGATGAAGGACGAGGAGATAGACGATCTCTTGCGCTGATGGACATCATTTTTTCTGAGGAATTCAGGGACGAATTCAGGAAGATAAAGGATAAAGAGACGAGGTTGCGGATCATCAAGCACATCAAGAAGCTAAAAGTCCTTCCAGAGTCAGGAAAACCGCTCAAACATGGCATGAAAGGGCATAGGAGCACCCGGATAGCGCCTTATCGCCTGATATATAGGATAGAGGGGGATACTATCATCATCAATTGTTTTGACCATAGGGCTGACGTGTATGAGAAATAGTTATATTCTGGTGGAGATCAGGTAGGTTCGTACGTGACCTTGCTGTGGTCGTATGGCGGCGAGCAGACGACGACGAGTTCCAATGGTTCTGTTCCTGTGTTTTCCAGGTGGTGGAACGTGTCCTTTTGGATGTTGTAGGAGTCTCCAGGACTGACGCTTTTCCAGGTGTCTCTTTGCGTGTCTCTGATGAAGAGCTTTCCTTTTCCCTTGGTGATGAAGTATATCTCTTCAAACGGGTGCTTGTGGCTTGCAGAACGTCCTGTGATGATGACATAGGCAAGGGACATGCGCTCTGTACGCTCCATTTCATAAACCTTCTCGCCAAGCGGGTTTTCAAAGGGGATGAATTCAGAGATGTTTGGCATGCGAGAAGAGAAGGAAGAGTGGTTAATAAGGGTTGCGGTGGACTGGTTGATGTGTCAGAAATCGCCATCGTGTACACTGCGTGCTTTAGCACGTAGATAAACGAGCGATTTCTGATCACACTCAAGAACTGCACGCTGCGAGCTAAAGCTCGCAGTTCTTGACGCTTTGGGCTAATATGAACCCCTTGCCACCAGCATAAGCCGAGCCACGACGGTAAAACATATCCCGCTCGTCGCGGGGGGATGCCTCATTGCGACCTCAGTCGCTATGAGGTCATGTCAGGAACGAAGTTCCTGAGCATCGTCAGAAACTTTCAGTTTCTGAGATATCAACTTCGTTGAA
>JAGVFV010000029.1 GCA_020057445.1 archaeon
AGGGTCGGAATGTCCTCTTGTGTGAGGTTTTGACCGTTCTCAAGTACGAGCATCTGGAAGTCGTGTGTCCTTCCGTCAAATCCGATAGGATCTGTCAGATTGTCATCCCTGTTCTCGATCTGGGTCGCAAAGACAAGCGAGATCCCGCCACCCTCTGCAACATCTCCGTCGGTGAGCAAGTATTCCCACCATTCGACTGTCTGGGATGCATTGTTCGTATAGGTATGGGCGACGTAGCACGTATTCTCGTTGAGTGTCACTGACCCCACATTGAACGGGTCATGCACGAGGCTATTGAAAGTGGCATTCAAGGTGTCTGGATCAGTCGGCTGCAATCCTGCCCTGAGGTTCTCAGTGGATGAATTGATTGTCAGCTGATCGACGACACTCGCATTTCCTGTATGCGAGGTGTGGTTGAAGCAGCGGATGTTGCTCCAAAAGATAGTGTTGTTGACTGACGCATATACTTCTCCTTGGGGCTCTGCATCAAGCCAATCGTATAATGTGTTGTTGTTCGCATCCTGCAAAGTGAGGATACCTGTGATATTTCCGTAGAAACCGGCCCAGTGCCTGGTCACGGATGTACCGTTCATGACAATCTCAGTGATATTACCTGCTTCTGCATAGACCGACTTCGGGCTATAGGATGCATTATCCAAGCGGCTTGAATGATGATTCACGAGCGTATTTGGACCAATAGGCTCTGTTGGACCTGCCAAGCTCAGGTTAAATACCAAGCTTGCGGCAAGCATTGTTACGACGACAAGAATTGTTGTTCCGAGGAGGTTTTTTGTTGCCATTCCATTTCACCTTTTTTGCGAGTTCCAGCGTCGATGGCCGGAACATTAAGCTAAAGTAATATACAAATATGTATACTCATATATAAATGTTTCGGTCATGGTGGATTTTAGTATATCAGTGTATAAGAATCACCGACAACGCCATTTTACCAAGATAGTCCTTGATTCGCACATAGAACAAGAGGTAAAAGACAGAAGAGTGGCAAGAAACACGAGCGTCAAGGCCATTTGAGGTCCAACATTCTTCTACCAAAGAAATCGGATAGCTTATTTTATCGATATCTTCTGCATGAGTGCGATGAATTCTTCACTGGATGAGAGACCAGCAACTATTTGAGCTAGCTGCTTATTCCCAAAGAGAGATATCCATGGCGCAAAATGGTTCTCCTGGACATTGATATGGGTATCAAGGACAGACAAAGGCACTGTCGAGACTTTTTCCTTCAATTCTGCAAGTGAACAAGCAGTCTCTCCATTGACAAAGCAGAAGGAAAGTTCGGCAGGGAGCATCCTTTCTTGCACGACAATCGACGGGGAAGAGACCTGCGACGTCCCTGTTCCTTTTTCCACCTGTTCTCCCCTGAAAAAAATCTTTGCTCCAGTGTTCATCAAGTTTATCCCTTCTTTTCCAGAGAGGTCAGTTACTGCAAGCATGCCTTGCAATTGCAGATCATTCATTATTGCCATAGAATGCGCTTCTGCTTCTTTTTCCTTGGCAAGTATTTGCAGAGCCTGGTCTTTTTTCTCCAAGAACTCGTGCTTTTTCATAGGTGATGCGCTGATGACAGCTTTTAGGCTCTCTATTTCATGCGACAGCTCCTCTTCACGTGCCTGCATTGTCTTTTTCAGCACGTCAAGCTCTGTTGCGGCGTGTGCCCAGTCAGCCTCCAGCTCTTTCAGGTGATCGATCTTTTTCCTGATGTGGGAATCGAGGTCAGTGCGGTCAAACACATAAGGCGTTCCATCCTGCTTTGCCTGATGGAATTCCTTCATCCTGGAAAGGATGTCCTTTTCCACCACATTCTTGATCTCTGCCTCAGTCAGCTGTGTTTCCTTAAAGAGGCGTTCAAGCTTCTCAAAAAAGAGATCCTTGATGATGATATCCTCTTGGAGATGCTGCTTTTCAGGCAATTCGTGGTTCTTTCTGACCTCGTCATAGATGACATTGATGATCTTGTCCACATTCCTATGCTCGTCAGGCTTCTTCTCAGGGAGCCTGATCTCCGGAAAAACAAAAGGCGTCTTTTCATGCAGTCGAGCTGGATCGGCAGGTCTTTTTTCTTTCTCTGGAAAGACAGGAGGGAGAGTGTGGCTTTTTGGCATGGGAAATTCCTGCGCAGGCAGAGTGTCTTTCCTCATTTTTCCCTTCACTTTATTGAAAAATTCCTTGATGTGTTCCACCCCTTGAAATGAACTGGTCAAGCCTGCTTTTTTCACCATCAATACTATTTATATATGTTGCGGTCAAGAGGGCGCATCCCAAATGGAGGACATTACCCTCAGGGCATTCGCTAGCTAAGCATTGATGCATATTGTCAAGGGGGTTGCCCCCGTCGGGGAATGGCAATTGTCTGATCAACAATAAAGGCGAATGCAGGTAATGTCCCGAGCGTAAGCGAGATTTGGGATGCGCCCGGTCAAGACAGGCCAACTCCTCCATCCAGATCCACTGACTCAGAACATGCGGCCATGCGATAGAAAAGATCTCTAAAAAAAATTGGATCAGTCAACAAAACAGTATTTAATTCATTACTAAATTATTGAATTATTGAAATAATGATATATTGAAATTTAATACTACTATAATAAATAAGTCCAATATAATTCAATATCGATATCTCTAAATGTTCCAATGAAAACAGAGCTTGCGCTGCCGAAGAAAATATGCGCATCCACACGAATGCGGATGCGCAAGTGATGAAGCGTCAAGTCAACTCATAATAGATAAAGATCTGGTCAGATATCCCTCTATATCCGCGCAATAGCGCAGGGACCTTAACCTCATAATCATACAGGCCAAACGCGCCTTGGCTGTCAGGATTCAATGTCGTCACAAACAGCACATCCTCCTTGTCG
>JAGVFV010000200.1 GCA_020057445.1 archaeon
ATAGAAGGTGATCCTCCCGTTCAGGTTTCCTATCGCAAGGTCTATGTTGCCGTCGCCATTGAGGTCTGCGAATTCAGGCTTTGCCCAGTCGCCAGTGTTTGGTACATACTGGTATCCTCCACTTCCCGCATACACATAGGTGAAAGAAGCAGAAGCAGGCGTCCCTATATTATTATAGTAGAAGACCGCGCCATCATCCCTTCCGCCGATGAAATCGATCGCGCCGTCATGGTCAAGGTCTGCGGTGCCTATCCCGACTGCAGTGCCCCAATCCCCTATGATGTCTCCCTGGTCTGACCATACTGCGATAGAGGGTGTCCCATCATTCCTCCAATATCTTGTGAAACCATTATAGTTCCCAGAAAGAAGGTCAAGATCACCGTCAGCATCAAGGTCGACAAGCTCAGGGGTGCATCGCGAGTTGCCGTCGCCAGGCCTGCAATAGTTGTTGAGCATGTTGTTCGTCACGAGCACGAAATTCGGGGTCGTCGCATTCCCGTCGTTCCTGAACTGGCGCACGTAAGGGTCATTGCTCTCGCCAAGGACGATATCCTTGTCCCCGTCGCCGTCAAGGTCGCCGACAGCGATCGACGTGAAGTCTCCCTGGTCAGAGATGAGATCCGCCTGAGCAAGAAAGGAAGGATTCTGCGTTGTCCCCACATTCTTGTAATAGCGCACCC
The DNA here is from genome assembly GCA_020057445.1 of archaeon. Classification (GTDB taxonomy): domain Archaea; phylum Nanobdellota; class Nanobdellia; order Woesearchaeales; family JAHJEM01; genus JAHJEM01. Next base: position 681 of record JAGVFV010000200.1, read on the forward strand.
GTCCGTCCTGGCTCCCAACGATGAGGTCGAGCAGGCCGTCACCAGTCATGTCAGCGAACTTCGGATCAGCATACCCGCCGACAGTGCCGATCAGGTCTGTCGAGTTGAGGGTGAAATTGAATCCGCTAGTGCTCACGTCATTCTTGAAATAGTGGACGATATTATCATCGCTCCTTCCCATGATGAAATCCATGTCACCGTCACTGTTCAGGTCGCCAAATGATGGGCTTGCCCAGCTGCCCCAATCGCCTGCCATGGAGCGCATATACGTCCATACAGGATCAGTCGCATTCCCGTCATTCCGATAATAATAGGCATAGCCCTCTTCGCTTCCTATGATCATGTCCTGATCCCCGTCCTTGTCAAGATCGGCGAAATCGCTCGTCCTTCCCCTGCCTGTATTCTCTATCCAGAACGTCGTGGCAGCGGAAAAGCTGAAATTTGAAAGTATACCCCTGTTCTTCAGCAATGAGACAACGCCCTCCCTGTTTCCGACAGCAAGGTCAAGATCGCCGTCACCATCCAGGTCTGCGAAGCTTGGCACAGCATAATCCAGGTAGTCATCAAGGACGTTTCCCTGGGCTGTGAATGCGTATGAGACTGTCGTCCCTGTGTTCTTGAAGAAGAGGACGATCCCATCACTCTTGCCGATAGCAAGGTCGTATGTCCCATCATTGTTGAGGTCCTTGAATTCAGGATTCGCATCTGTTCCCACATCACCGACAAGACTGCTTCCCTGCAAGACATAATTCGGACTTGCAAAAGTGCCCTGATTCTGGTAATATGCAGTGAAGCCTGCATTGTTCCCTATTGCCATATCGAGGTCGCCGTCTGCGTCAAGGTCTGTGAATGCCGGCGCAGCATTGTCGCCTGCGTCCATGGTGAAGAAGCCAGGGACAAGAGTCCAGAATGCATTCCTTGCCGTGCCGTCATTCCTATAATAGGTGAGCGTGCCGTCTCCCTTTCCGATGGCAAGGTCAAAGTCTCCGTCAGCATCGATATCAGCAAGAGACGCATCAGAGCGTGTGCCGACGGTGAAGAGCAGCGTTCCCTTGTCCCAAAAATTCTTGTTCGAAGTTGTGAACACGCCGTCATTCTTTCCGCCAAGATTCTTGAAGAGGAAGATGCTGCCGTCAGACGACCCTACAAACGCGTCAGTGTCCCCGTCAGCATCGATGTCCGCGAGCGAGACAGAGGAATATAGTCCGACATCTGTCATCACAAAGTCCTTGAAGTCAAAGCTGCTCTCGTCCACATCATTCTTCAGCCGGTAGACATTCGGGTCATTCCTGCCGTAATACAGGTCAGTATTCCCGTCCTTGTTGTAGTCGATCGCCATAGGAAGGATATAATTCCCAAGCTGGTTCGACCAGAAGAGCTGTTTCGTATACGTGAACTGCGGAAGCGTCGCTGATCCTGTATTCTCATAATACAATATGTATCCGTTGTAATAGCCCACATACAGGTCGAAATCCCCGTCCCTGTCAAAATCAGTCAGCGTCGGCGACGCCGCATCGCCATTATCGACGATGACGCTCGCGTTCGCAAGGATCCAGGCGGGATTCGTGCTGCTGCCGTCATTCCTCCAGTACTCGATATTTCCGTTGTTCAGTCCTATCAAAAGATCATAATCGCCGTCAGCGTCGAGGTCTCCTGCCGCCGCATCTGTATAATCCCCCTGGTCGCCAAAGAGGTTCGAATTGTTCATCACCATCTGCGGAAGGCCCCCCTTTGTCGCAGCGTCGATCGGCAAGGGAAGCTGGCTTGCGAATGCCGCTGTTGCGAGGATTGCACACACGATCGCGAACAGCCCTAAAAGGAAAGGCAAGCGGGGAAGGAAAGCCATGCTATCATGGAGGCTAGAGCTATCGCTATGGAGAGGCATCCTGCCGGAGGCGGGGCAAGGAATATGTCTCGATTCCATACGCGAGTCCTTCTTCTGCTTCGCAGAGAAGCTCGTTCTCCAGTGTGTTGCCCTGTCTTTTTTTTGTCCTTTCATTTGTTTTGCCTCCATTGTTTTGCCTCCGCTGACGATTTTTATGTTGAGCGTCTTTGTTGTGTGTTGTTTGTTGCTTGCCGTCTGTGTTTGCCGTGCAATTCCTTGTCCGTACATGTCCTTGCCCTCGAGCATATTCTTCATGGTATGCATGATGGATCCACATCCGGGTCGCAGGCAGTGACGTTGATGTTGAGGATGTCTCCTACAGTGACAGTGATGATGCCAGGGATAGTCTTGATGACCGGCGCCGCATTGATGTCGGTGATGACGAGATTGAACAGCCTCGTGTCAGTAAGGCCGCCGTCACTGACAGTGATGTTGATGTTGTGCGTCCCGATATCAGGATTCGAAGGGGTGAAACTGATCAGTCCTCCCGCAGTGATGGAAAAGAGCGCCGTATCAGCGCTGAAGGTGAGATTCGTACTGTCAGGGTCGCTTGCGCTCAATTGCAGGCTGAAAGCGATCCCTTCCTGGACAGTCTGGGGCATGATGAAATCAAGGACAGGCGGATCATTCACATTCACGACGGTGAATTCCATGGTCTCAGAGTCGCTCATGTTCCCGTCGGTCACGCTGATATTGACAAGATGGACCCCCACGTCCTCCTGCCAGGGGATGAAGACGACTTCACCTGTGGACGGATTGATCGTGAAGACGCTCGCATTGTCAGAATAGAACAGGTTGTCCCCGTCAGGGTCAAGCGCGATAGCCTGCATGGAAAAGAACGCGTGCTCCTGGATGATCTTGTTCCCTATGAACTGGAGGGTTGGCGGCCTGTTCACGTTGTTGATGACAAGCATGAACTCGGCAGACACGCTCTCGAAGGAATCATTGACACTGACCTTCAGGCGGTACATGCCCGCATCAGCATAGTCCGTCGCAAGGAAAAGCGTCCTGTTATTCCTGGAGAAGCGGCTAGCTATGGGTACGACACCGACAGTCTCCACATCTGAGATGGTGATCGCGAGAGGATCGTCCTCAGGATCATACACGTCGACAAACACAGACACAGGCTGGTTCTCATCGACAGTGACGCTTGGTATCTCTTGCAGGACCGGCGGCAGGAACGTCCTGTTCTGGACAAAGAACAAAAACGGGTCGGCAATCTTCTCATTACCGAACACATCCCTGCAGGAAGAAAACAGCGTATAATTCTTCCCGTTCACCAGGTTGTGGATGGTCGTCTCGTGGAGCGTCGCGTTCGTCATCGCAAAAGGGGTCATGTTGCCGAAAACTCGCGTCAGCCCGCTATACCTGCAGTCAGCAATCTCGTCTGTCCGCAAGGAAATGGTGAGGTTCTCTGTCTGAATCGGCAATATGATGTATCCTTCCGGCGTCTTCTCCATGATGGATGGCGCAGCGATGTCCACATCGAAGAAGGCAAGGGTCCTATCCAAGAGGAGCTTCCTGACATCGGAATCGTTGATGTCCTCGAGCCCGAAGGTGTAATACGCTGTCCTGAATGACCCTGAGTCGAAATGGATGGCTGCAGACTCTCCTCCGGAATACCGGAACGACTCTGTCGCTGTCCCGCGAGGCTGCAATTCATCGCCTGACGAAAGCAGGCTGAAAAGGAATCCGTGTCCTATGGGATCGCGGAAATTCCCTTCGATAGTCAATGATTCTCCATTCCTCTTATACCTGGCTGAAAGATATTCTTTATAGAACACCGTGTCTGCCGAGGATTGGCCAAGGGAATTTCCGAAGAGCAAGAGGTAGCCGCGCGAATTGAGATAGGGGATGAGGATTCCTGTCTCTGAAGGTGACAGCCTTCCCTCTTTTCCCGCGAGCCAGATGACGAGGGGGAACGGGCTTAAGGTATCGGCGACGAC
>JAGVFV010000190.1 GCA_020057445.1 archaeon
CAAAAACCAAGAGTTTTTGGGGGACCAGGCTCTGCCATCCTCGCGTAAGAATCAAATTTAGGGGTATTTATATAAATGTTTTCGAGAAGTCCTGCGCATTTGGTCGAAAACCTGAGGTTTTCGACGCTTCAAGAACCGCAGTTCTTGATTGACCAGGCTCTGCCATCCTCGCGTAAGAATCAAATTTAGGGGTATTTATATAAATGTTTTCGATGTTTATACGTAAGTCCTGCGCATTTGCTTGAAACCCGAAGGTCACAACCGAGGGTTTCAAGGTCCCAAAAACCAAGAGTTTTTGGGGGACCAGGCTCTGCCATCCTCGCGTAAGAATCAAATTTAGGGGTATTTATATAAATGTTTTCAGAAATCACTTCCCATTTGTAAAAAGCTTCTGATATAAGCCATCATATTCAGGATGGAAGGGATCGCCTAACAGGACGTGTCCTTTAAGCCCACCGAACTCGGGAAAAGGCTGGAACACGATTGTTGTATGCTGCGTTGACATCTTGCCGATATATTCAACAACGCTTGGCATGCCTTTGATAAGGACATTGCTGATGAAAGTCTGAGGGTATTCGATCGCGGCAAAAACTTTGCCTCCGCCCATGAGCACCTGTCTTCCCTCATCTGTAAAGGAGAAAGAAGTGACTCCATAACGGCACACTGTCTTGAAAGATATTTCCCCTCCAGGATGAGATGCATAGAATTTTTTTGCCATTGAACAATATCCCTTCATATCAGTCGTATTTGGTATGGCTGCGATGATCAGTGTCTGCTTTGCTATTTCCTCTTCGAGGCTATCTACGCCAGGGTTCGTGAAGCGGCTTGCCTCTTTTTTGGAAAATCCTTGGAGCTCTTCGAGCGATGGGTGAATATGATACTCTATGATCCGTTCATTCCTCTTTCTAATATCTTTTAAGAGGACTTCATTGAAAGTGACGCTCCGGCCATACTTCCCAGCATTTTTTGTCTGTTTGAGGCTATTTTTACCGACTTCAATCCATAGCAATGAATCCGGAAGATACAGCCATGCCTCTTCGAGCTGTGATTCTTCAACAAGAGATCTCATCCGTCGGATTCCCTGTTCTTCGTCTGCATGGACCTTTATGACCTTGGAGTCGTCAGTATTGACGACCAGACTATCCACACATGCGTACTGAAACTGGTCAAGACTTGCCCCTAATGCAATTACAGAAGAATTGTTGACTTGCACATACAATTTTTTTTGCAGAGCCTCTTCAGTCAACGGTGCTTCCTTTCCGCATGACAAGAGGAGAGCAAGTCCCACAAGTACTGCCTTTCTCATCGGGAAAGGAACTGAGTATACGTTTAAATATCTTCGCCGAAGGAGTCAGCACTTGTCGTTTGCTATTTTTAACAACCTTTTTAAAACCCCTTCTTTTCCTTTATAAACATGCACGTCAGCCGCATGTCATTCAATGGCAACCCCAACATAGGATTGTATGGGTTCTGCACAGGAGACTATGTCCTCATAGGGCCGGAAGTCCCAAGAAGCCTCCATGCACAGCTCTCTGAGATATTCCAGGCAGAGGTCAAGGTGATCACCATCGCAGGCACATCCTTTCTTGGCGTATTCCTTGCAGGGAACAGGCATTGCGTCCTCATCCCTGACATCATCTACGATGAGGAACTCGAGAAGATCAAGAAACTCCACATTCCCTATAAAGTCATGGCAACAAAGCTCACCTGCTTTGGCAACAACATCCTTGTCAATGACAAGTTCGCACTCATCTCCACAGAATACAGCGAACGGGAGGCAAAGCGGCTTTCCGAAGCGCTCAAGGTGCCATTTTCCCAAAAGATGATCGCCTCTGCAAACACTGTCGGATCAGTCGCCATCATGAACTCGAAAGGATGCCTGCTCCACCACGAGGCGCCTGAAACTGACATTCACTTCATCAAGAAGCATTTTGACGTCGACTGCGATCACGGATCAGTCAACCTAGGCAACCCTTATGTGAAATCAGGAATACTTTTAAACGACAAAGGCTTCATCATAGGAGAGCTCTCAGGGGGGCCTGAGATCGTGCACGCAGACCGGATATTCGGATTCATAGACTAGGAGGATACCATGGACCGCGAAAAGATGATTGAACTGCAAATGCTCGGACAGCAGATCGAGCAGATTCAAGGATATCTCCAGAACATGGATGGCCAGATCGATGCGATCACTCAAGTACTGACCCATCTTGATGAAGTCAATGACCTCAAGGGAGACGAGGACGTGTTGATACCGCTGACAAACGGCATCTTCCTCAAAGGGAAACTTTCTGACAAGGACACGCTCCTTGTGAACGTCGGCGCAGAGACAGTGGTAGAGAAGACTCTCGGACAGACAAAGACGCTTCTCGAGAGCCAAAAAAACGACATTGAGAAATACAAGGCAGACGCCCTTGTCCAGGTCCAGGAGCTCTTCACCAGATTCACCGAACTCCAAGGAGATCTCAAGAGAGGATAGTCATGTTCAAGCTCTTCAAGGAAAAGCTCAAAGGCGCTCTTTCTATATTTTCAAAAAAGGTGGAAGAAGAGGCGAAAGTCGAAGAGAGAGAAGTAGAAGAACCGAAGCAGAAAGCAGAAGATAAGAAAAAAGAGATACAAAAAGAAGAGCAGAAGAGAGAAGAGAAAAGAGAGGAAGAGCAGAGACAGGAAAAGAAAAGAAAAGAATCAGAGAAACAAGAAGAAGAGAGGAAAGAGGCAGAGCGAAAAGAGAGGCAGAGAAAGGAAGAGGAAAAAAGAGAGGAAGAGCAGAGACGGGAAGAAGAGAAGAAAACAAGAGAGGAAGAACAAAGAAAAGAACACCTCAAGAAAGAGAGAAGGGAAGCTGAAGAGAGAGAAGAGAAGAAAAGAAAAGAAGAACAAAGGAAGGAAGAGCTCCGGGGCGCGAAAGACAAAGAGGCGCAGGATAAGATCCGTGAAAAGCAAGAAAGGGAGCAGGCAGAACAAGAAAGGCAGGAAAGAGAAAAACAAAGAAAAGATGAAGAAAGGGAAGAAATCGCAAGGAAAGAAAGGGATCGTGAAAGGGAAGAACAGGAAAAAAAGAGACGTGAAGAACAGAAGCAAAGGGCAGAAGAATCAGAAAGAGTGGCCCGAGAAAAGAAAGAAGAGGACAGAAAAAAGGAAGAAAAGATAACATTCAAGAGAAAAGAAGTATCTTCCTCAGAAGTCCACATCACCTATTTTGTCCACGGGACAACCAAGGATAACGAAGAGAAAAAGGCATCAGGACATAGCCAGATCGGACTTTCTGACCTTGGAAAAAGGCAATCAAAAGAGCTGAAAAACCAGCTTCATCACGATTTCGATGTTATCATATCATCAGACCTCAAAAGAGCAATTGACTCAGCCAAGCTGACATGGCCTGACAAGCACATCGTCACTGACAAACGGCTTCGCGAATGCGATTATGGGGAATTGACAGGACATAAAGAGCAGGAACTTTCGCGCTTTGCGCAAAAACATGATCTTGTCACCGTTTCTTTCCCGAAAGGAGAATCATACAGCGATGTCGAGGAACGGATCCGTCTTTTCCTCAACGACATTTATGAAAAATACAGAGGAAAACACGTCGCGCTTGTCTCCCACAGGAATCCCCAGCTTGCGATAGAAGTGCTTCTCCTCGGCAAATCATGGAAGCAGGCAGAGGAAGATGATTGGAGAGGAAAAGAGCCAAAGGAGTGGCAGCCTGGATGGGACTATATTCTTACAGAAGAAATCTCAAAAAAAGAAGAACCGGAAAAAAAGAAAGGATTCTTCTCAAAGATCTTCCGGAAGAAAGAAGAGCAAAAGGAAGAAAAGAAAACTGAAGAGAAGATACCGGAGAAGAAAGAGCACATTCACAAAGTTAAGCCTGCAGAAATCCAAAGAGAAGAAGAGAAGCCTGAAAGGATTGAAGAAAGACAGATAGAAGAGAAACCAGTCGAAGAAGAGGAACCGGAAAAGCAAGAGAAGAAAGGATTCTTCAAAAAGTTCACAGAGACATTCACCACCATCCAGATCTCCGACAAGAGGTTCGAGGAGATATTCTGGGACCTTGAAGTCGTCATGCTCGAGAGCAACGTGGCAGTAGAAGTCATCGAGAAGATAAAAGAAGACCTAAGGAAAGAACTGACCAGCCAGAAAGTCTCGAGGAAGAAGGTGGAAGACATCATCCTCGACACGCTCAAACATTCCATACTCGACCTCTTCGATGTCGAGACATTCGACCTGCTCAAGGAGGCGAAGAAGAAGAAGCCATTCGTCATAGCCTTCATCGGCGTGAACGGCAGCGGGAAGACGACGACGCTTGCGAAAGTCGCAAAACTCTTCCAGGATAACCATCTCACGTGCGTGATCGCTGCCGCAGACACGTTCCGCGCTGCTGCGATACAGCAGCTTGAAGAGCATGCAAACCGACTCGGCATCAAGCTGATCAAGCAGGACTACAAGTCAGACCCTGCCGCGGTCGCGTTTGACGCGATACAGCATGCCAAGGCAAAAGGCATCGACGTCGTCCTCGTCGACACTGCAGGACGGCTCCATTCCAATGACAACCTCATGAACGAGCTGAAAAAGCTCATCCGCGTGAATACGCCTGACCTCAAGATATTCGTCGGCGAGAGCATCACGGGAAACGACTGCGTCGAGCAGGCGCGCCTCTTCAACGAGGCAGTCGGGATCGACGGCATCATCCTTGCAAAAGCTGACGTGGACGAAAAAGGAGGGGCTGCAGTCTCAGTCTCCTTCATCACGCAAAAGCCCATCCTCTTCCTTGGCACTGGGCAGGAATACGGAGACCTGAAGAAGTTCGACCCGAAGATCATCCTTGAGAGCCTGGGACTCTCATAAAGCTCAATCTTTAAATACTACCTGCTTACGCAAAACGACCATGGCCATACGCATCTTTGTCACAGGAGGAACCTTTGATAAGGAGTACGACGAGCTCACGGGAGAGCTCTTCTTCAAAGACTCCCACATCCCCGACATCCTGAAGACAGGGCGATGCACTGTCCCGATCGAGGTCCGGACCCTCATGATGATCGATTCACTCAGCATGAAGCCCTCTGACAGGAAGATCATCCTTGACAATGTCAAGAAGTCGAAGGATGAGAGGATCATCATCACCCACGGGACAGATACCATGGCAGAGACTGCAAAAGTGCTTGGCAAGGCGATGAAGAAAGGACAGCTGAAAGGGAAGACCGTCGTCCTCACCGGAGCCATGCGACCCTGGAGACTTGGCCGCTCAGACTGCGGATTCAACCTTGGAAGCGCGATCGCATGGGTGCAATGCAGGAAACAGGGAGTCTACATCGTCATGAACGGCAAGATATTCGACTGGGACAGTGCCAGGAAGAACAAGCAGAAAGGGGAGTTTGAGAAAGTCAAGTGAATACTTCTGTGCAAAGTGAATGCTTCTATGCAGATTCTCTATCCCATCAAGAACGTCTCGCAGAATTCTTTCACATTCGTCGCCACTGGATACTTCTGATACTCGAGCATAGGCATCCAGAACAGTTCTGAGAATTCGTCCTGCTCCATCAATCGCGGCTGTTCTCCAGGCAGGATCCTTGCGAGGAACTTGTGGCCCTTGTACGTCATTGCATTGATGACAAAGGTGTTCGCTCCGACATACCGGATCAGTTCGACAGCGCAACCGATCTCTTCCTTAGCTTCCCGCACTGCCGCCTGTTCCTTTGTCTCCCCAGGTTCTATCTTCCCGCCGGGAAATTCAAAATGGTCATGCTTTTTCCTCTTCAAGAGGAGAATTTTGCCGTTCTCGATGATGACAACGCCAGAGAGTTCCTGCATGTTCGTTTGTTGTTATGAATCTCTTTATATTTTTATTGTTCAGGAAGAATGGAGCTTATTGCCTGAATGTCCCTTCCATGATGATCTCAGACAACGGTTTCCTGTCGCTTGGCACTTCGCGCGCCTGGAGGTCTTCCGGAAGAGTCTCTTTCTTCGCAAGCTTTCCGATTGCGCACATGGCCTCTATCTGGTACTCAGCAGGCACGCCAAGCTCTCTTTTCGCCAGATCATAGTCAAAGCCAGCCATGCCATGGACGACAAGCCCTCTTTTTGCCCCTTCGAGCGCAAGGTTCTCCCAGGCTGCGCCAGCATCGAAGCTGTGTGTGGTGATATTCCTTTTTCCGTCATCAGTTATTTTTTTTGATACCATCACTACAAGGACGCCTGCATTCGCGCACCAGCGCTTGTTCCCGTCTACAAGCAGGCCAAAAAGCGTACTCCAGGAAGGAGTGTCGCGCTTCGCATAGATGAAGCGCCAGGATTGACTGTTTGCGAAAGAAGGAGCCCATCGGCCCGCCTCAAAAAGCGGCATGAGCTCTTCATCGGAAAGCGCCTCGCCTGTCATCGCACGGGGGCTCCAGCGGTGAAGGATGATGGGTTCGATCGGTACTGTCGGTTTTCGTTGTGTCTTTAACATTGTGAAAGAGAAGACTTCCTAGCATATAAATGTAACTATGGTTAACCCCAAACACACCACAACCAGCCTATCCATGGACGCGCATCATTGCATGCGTCGAAGATGACAATAAGGCATAAATAGCAGCTATGTTTCTCTCAGTTTCGGGGTGCATCCGCATGAGCTTCAACCAGAACAGGTTCGACAACTTTGTGATAGACAACAATGTGCTTGGATTCTTTGAC
>JAGVFV010000141.1 GCA_020057445.1 archaeon
AGAAGCAGTTTGAGGGCATCGGTTTTACGCATGATACTGATGATTTCAACAAGGGGGTGGTGTGCTCGAGTTACAAGCTCTTGCCCAGCATGGAAGAGAAGCTAAAGGGGCAGATGGATCTTGCTGTGAAGCTTCGGTCAGTGAATGAGTCTGATGTTGCAAGATTGGTGATTGAGAAACATTTTATTCGCGATACGAAGGGGAATTTGAAGAAGTTCTCCCAGCAGGAGTTCCGTTGCGTGGATTGCAACGAGAAGTTCAGGCGGCCTCCGCTGATGGGGAAGTGCGGCTGTGGGGGAAGGTTGCTGTTTACGATTTCAGAAGGCAGCGTGATAAAGTATTTGGAGACAAGCATGAAGCTTGCCGAAAAATACAATGTGTCTCCGTATCTGAAGGAAAGCCTCGAATTGACCAAGCGAAGGGTAGATTCAGTATTTGGCAAGGATAAAGAAGTGCAAGCGGGCCTTGCGACGTTCATGGGAACATAGACTGATGTCTCGCAATGCCCCGCCGCTCTGCAGTGGTTATTGCGGCCAGTTCGAGGCTTAAAAAATACAAAGTGACCTTGGTCAATTGTACATGCGAACCGAGGTTCGCATTGTACCCCTGGGCTCTGTCTTGGCAGGGATTGTTTATTGATGCTGAAAAAATTATCCTGGCAAGTTCTCCAAGTATTTTGAAGGGTCGATTGCTTCGCCAGGTTCTGCAGGGAGGTCAAATGAGTCTGCAGGGACTGTTGTTGAGTATTCTTTTGCGATAAGTTCGCTCGTCGCTGCGCCTGCTGTTGTCTTCATGTATAATGGGACGCCCTCATTGCTGTAGCAGTATTCTACGACGCCGTTCTTTGTTGTTATCCTGAAGCAATCAGTTGCGGCTCTTGCGATCGTTCTTCCAGGAAGCGATTCGATGGCGTATTGTTCTGGATTTTTCTTTATGTCGTCCTTGGCAGTATCTGCAGATGATGGTTCGTAGGTGATCTTTTGGCACATCCAGTCTCCTGTCGCCTTGTTGCAGCTCGTGTATTCGTCGCCGATGAGGTAGGACCTGACTTCCATTCCTTGCGTGGTGATGTCTGTCCGCATCTTGCCGTCTGTTATGTATTGCGTCATCTCATTTTGCGTTCCTGCGGTTTTCACGTCGTAAGTGACAGCGAACTTGACGTTCTTGGCAAAGATGTCTTTGAGTTTGTTTGCGGAGTCATCAGTCTTTGTTCCTGGAGGAGTCGCGTCTTCCGCAGGGCCTGTTCCTCCCGTATTTGCGGTGTTGGCGAGAACATCGTCTGCTGTCGCGGGTTTCGGTGTTGCCGGTGCAGAAGTGCATGCTGCAATGACTAAAAGTAATGCTATAGCTATGACCAGATATCTCATGGTACCACCTCGAAAAGAAGTAATGCAACATCTTTTTTAAAGGTTTCGTGCAAGAGGTCGCATTGCGAACATCCCTTCTGGATGCCAGTTGCAGCTGTTCATCATCCGTTTGTATTCCTCAGGAGTTGGTGCACCCCGCCGGGCCATCCCTCGTACCTTGTCATTTCGCTTATCGAGAATGATTCGCCCGATGCCGCAACTGGAACTTTTCAATGCGACCGCGGAAGATTGCGAGAATGTCTGAAACTGCGGCGTCGCTTAGTCTGCCTTGTTCTCGGGCTCGATATAGCACTTTGCCTTCGGGACGATCTCTTTTATTTTCGCTTCGATCTTATCGTTGATCTTTTCTATTTCTCTGATGTCAATATTGGATTTGAATTTTACTTCCATGGCGACGATGACCGCGTCGCTTGAGAGATGCATTGTCTTGAGGGAGAGGATCTTGTTGACTTCGTCGAAGGATTCGACAGCGTCTCTGATGAGTCTTTTCTTGCGTTTTGATATTGATTCTCCAATGATGAGTTTTTTCACTTCGTAGCCGAGGACGAATGCGAATACCATGAGGAGGATGCCGATGACGAGTGATGCGATGGCGTCAAACACCGGATTGTGAGTGAGGATGGTGAGTGCGATTCCTATGCTTGCGACGAGAAGGCCCGCGATGGCGAGGGTGTCTTCGAAAAAGACAGTGAGGAGGGAAGGGTCTTTGGAGTGTTTTATGGTTTTCCAGATGGTGGGGTATTTTTCCTCTTTTTGTGACTTGACCAGTTCTATGAATGCAAAGCGCAATGCGTATCCTTCGAGGAGGATGCCGACGAAGATTGCGGCAAAGCTCCAGCCGAGGTTATGGAGCGGAGTGGGGTGTCCGATCTTGCTGATCCCTTCTCTGATGGAGAGTGTCCCTGCGACGCCAAAAAGGATGACTGCGACGATGAAGCTCCAGAAGAACTGCTCTTTTCCATAGCCGAACGGATGCTGCTCGTCAGGCTCTTTCTTGGAGAGCTTCATGCCGAGGAGGAGGAAGAGCTGGTTGAATGTGTCGCTTGTGGAGTGGTATGCTTCTGCAAGCATGGATGCTGATCCTGTGATGAATGCCGCGGCGTACTTGAAGAGTGCGATGCCAAGGTTGCCAAAAAGTGCAGCGATGACTGTCCTTTTGGTTCCTTTCATGGAGAAAATGGGCGGAAACGGTGGTATAAATACTTGTCGGGATTTATCTTTGCACTGCAAATCCTTTTGGAACTGATGCAGAAACGGGTTTTCGTGTTACAGAAGTGATGGTTGCGTATTTTTCGCATTTCTTGATGAGACTGTCGATGCCTTTCCCTTCACATACCGCTTCGACAGTGCTGTCAGGAAGGTTCCTGACCCAACAGTTGATGTCAAGTTCCTGTGCCGTTTTTTGTACATGTCAGAAATCGCAATTGATCAAAGGAAAGCATTCGTCTATGCTTGCTGGTGATTTCTGATCACAAAGAAATGCAAAGCATTTCTTGTGCCAGTAAATTCGCCGAATTTACTTGGCATGCTCAAGAACTACAGTTCTTGACATGCCAGCGGAATCCCACCCATTGCACTTGTCCTGAGAAGATGATGCGGTCGCTCATGTCTTGGAATACACGGAGTATCTCGCGCCGCAGGCCTGGCATTTGACAAAGTAGACGTTTCCTTCCTTGGATATCTTGGTGTCTGGCTTTTGGCATTCTTTGCATATGACGAAGAGTTCTGAATATTCCTTGATCTTGTCGTTGATCTTGGATGCAGGAACTTTTGCCTTGAAGATTGCTGCTTGCTTGTAGATCTCTCCGGGCGTCGCAAGCTCTTTGAGGATGTATTTGAGGAAGTGTTCCGGTTTTCGTCCGAGGACCTGCGCTATCGCTATGAAGTTGGAGACGATGGTCTTGTTGCCTTCGATGTGTCCTTTGACTTTCGGGATCTCGAACCTGTTCGCCGTCTCCTCGTCCTGGGGCAGCTGTGCCTTTGCAGAGTCGAGGAGTGTTTCGTAATCGTCCATGGCGTGAGGGATGGTTGGCTAGTTTTAAATGTTTTCCCTTGTGTGACAGAGTATTCTCTTAACGGAAAATTATATAAACCGCCTTCCGGGATGGGATGGCTATGGTCCTTGAGTCATTGGTCAACCCTGCGAAGATGGAGAAGACGCCTGGGAATATGATCTTTCTCGGGTTCTTGTACTGCTGTGTCGCTGTCGTGCTGGCTTTGTGGATCTTTCGGACATATGCGAGCCTCATCATGGTCTTTTTTACGGCGATGGCGTGCATTCCTTTGATCTATCACACGATCAAGTGGGAAGAGGAGAAGGACATGCAGGATTTTACTGAAGTCATGCTCTTGAAGGAGCATGCGCGGGCACTGACCGGATTCATGTACTTGTTCATCGGTTTTGTGCTTGCGTTTACGGCAATGTACGTCTTTTTGCCAAGTTCGACAGTCAGTGTGCTTTTTGAGTCCCAGTCAAATACCATTAATGCGATCAATGGCAAGATGACGGGCATGACTGTTGCAGCATCCATGTCTCTGTTCGGGAAGATATTCTTGAACAACGTGAAAGTGCTTGTGTTTTGCCTTCTTTTTTCCTTCCTGTACGGGACAGGCGGGATTTTCATCTTATCGTGGAATGCATCGGTGATCGGGACAGCGATTGGCAATTTCATAAGGACAAACATTTCGCTGATATCAAATACAGTCGGGTTTGAGAGCGTGGGCTCTTATTTTCAGATCTTTTCCATCGGCCTTTTCAAGTATTCCCTGCACGGGATCCCTGAGATCCTCGCGTATTTCGCAGGAGGGCTTGCGGGCGGGATAATCTCTGTCGCCGTGATCAGGCATGATTTTGGGAATCGGAAGTTTGAGCACGTGCTCCTCGATTCTGCCGACCTGATCCTCCTCTCGATCGTCCTCTTGCTTGTCGCGGGTCTGATAGAGGTGTTTGTGACGCCGGCGATATTCTGACTCTTGCGAAAAATTATTATAATGATGTGCCTTATGGGTATATATGTCGTATCTGCGAGATCATACTTATGCCGTTCTTCTCCAGGATATTGCTCGGCT
>JAGVFV010000071.1 GCA_020057445.1 archaeon
AGGATTTCATGTTCATGAAATGCTAGGCATTTCATTGAATCCGATAGGATTTCTGAGATCATAGAAACGCGTGACGTTTCAATGAGGCCGTCCCCCCGCGACGCGCTTGATCACATTTCAGAAGGAGATTCGCCCGATGCTGCTACCCTAACTTTTCAATGCGACCGCGTCCTTTGGCATCCTTCCCACCGGATGAACTAGTCAAATCGTGCAATAGAAGAGAAATTGACTGCGTCTCCTGAGATCAGTTGATGGTCTCGAGCATGCTGGAGATGTTATAGAGTTGCGTGCGGACAAATGGTTGGAGGTTGATGTCGCTTGAGATATCTTCAAGTTCTGAGAGGAGCTTGTTGATGATCATGGAGTTGTCCTCAGTCTGCTTGAGGTCATTGAGCATCTCCAGGATCTTGTTTTTCAGGTTTTTTGGGATTCCGCTGTCGTTCTTGAGCTCATTGAGCGCTTCGATGACTGAAGAAAAATTGGTTGTGGTGATGTTTTTCATTTTTTCATCTCTGACATCACAGAATCCTGTAGGTCTTTCAGTTTTCCTTTGGTCTTCTCTTCCTGCTTTTCGATGTTCTTGATGCGTATGCTGAGGCGTTCCATCTTCGCTTCAGTGTCTGACTTGAGATCTTTTGGGGATTTCTGGATCATGAGATTGCCGATGATCTTGTATGTGTGCTCTGCCTGGTCAAGCTCTTTGAGGGCAGATTCGACTTCCATGAGCTGGCTTTGGAATTGCTGCTTTTGCGCGATGAGGCTCTGGAGTGATTGCTCTACAAGAGAGATATGGTTGATCTTGTCCTCTGTCTCTTTGTTCATAGTGCGATGATCTTTCGGTATACGTTCTCTATCATGTGCAGTGATTTTGTTGCCCGCCCGATATTCTTCGGCTTTGCTGAGCTGATGTGGAAGATGACGCTGCCTTTCTTCTGTTCCATGCTGATCTTCGGATCAGCTGTCTTGAAGGTGATCTCTTCAGGGATGTATAGGGAAAAGAGATTCTCGTCTCCAGGAATGGCGATTGTCGTGTCCATAAAGACCTAGCGTGCCTTGACTTTCGTTATGGTGCTTCTGCGTTTGAAGATGATCTTTGACCCGCAGTAGATGCAGCGGATTTTTTTCTTGATGTAGCTCTCGTCAATGATCTTTCCGCAGTTGAAGCATTTGTATTCACTCATTTTTATTTGCCTGGATATTTGGTGTATATGCCTTTCCTGTGAATCGGGAGCTGCATTTCTTGCATCCCCAGATGCCCAGAGCTATGCGCCTCACTTTCTTGTATTTGCAGTAGGGGCAGGGGTGGGTTGCTCGCTGCTCTTTTTCGATCCTTGCGACCTTTAAGCGGTTTTTTCTTCCGTAGCGGGTGCCGAATCGCTTTTGCGATCCCAGTTTCTCCTTTTTTTCGATGAGCGCAGGCATGATATTATGGAACTTGAGGGGATTTATAAAGGTATTGGTCGGGGTCGACGAGTGGGATGCAGTGGTTATTGCAAAGGAATGTCTTGGTCAAGGGGCATATTCGGGAAACTTTATATAACCGATCCGTAAAAAAAGATAGTGTTCAAAAGAAAAGATAGTGTTCAAAAGAAAAGATAGTGTTCAAAAGAAAAGATAGTGTTCAAGGATATTACGATGAAATCAATAAAGACTCCCAGTTTTGAACTTGCCGTGTTTGTGCGGGGACGCAAGGATGCGAAAAAGTTGGCATTGGTCCTCCCAGGCAGGCTGGACACGAAGTACTATCTTCACATGAAAAGCCATGTCGGTTTTCTCGCACGGAAAGGTTATCTTGCCTGCTCATTCGATCCTCCAGGCACGTGGGAGAGTCCTGGGGACATCACATTGTACACCATGACCAGCTACCTTAAAGCAATCAATGAGCTCATCGCATACTTCGGCAGCAAGCCGACGGTGCTCATGGGCCACAGCAGGGGCGGCAGCATGGCAATGCTTGCAGGGACGAGAAACGACTGCGTGACCCATATAATTGCAGTCATGTCAAGCCCCTCACCGAGCAGGATCGGTCTGGATAGCGCGAGGAAAAATGGATTTGAGACATCCTATCGCGATACGCCTGCAGGCGGGAAAAGAAAATTTGTGTTGCCGTTGAGCTTCTTTGAAGACGCAGCCAAATACCATATGCTTGACGCTCTTGCAAAGTGCACCAAGCCAAAGCTCTATATTTTGGGAAAGCATGATAAGCTGGTTGCGCCAGAACTAGTCAAGGTGACCTTTGAGCGATCGGCAAGGCCAAAACAACTGTACGAGATGGATTCTGGCCACGATTACCGCTTCCATCCAGACAAGATACGGGAAGTGAACAGGGTCGTGGGACGGTTTCTGCATAGGTGAACTGATGAAGGTGTATGTGCTCAACTCATTTGCAAAGACAGCGAATGGAGGAAATCCTGCAGGGATCTGCCTTGATGCGGACAAATTCTCAACTAAAGTGATGCAGAGGATTGCCTCTCTTGTCCATTTGGAGACTGCATTTGTGCAAAAGTCAACTTGTGCAGACCTTAAGGTAAGATTCTTTTGCCATTCTGGTGAAGTGGATCTGTGCGGTCATGACACCATTGCGTTGTTCGTTCTTATGGCAATGCAAGGCATTGTGAAGAAAGGGAAATATCAGATGGACACAAAGGCAGGGATCTTGGAAATCGAGGTCAGGGACAAGGGGACCGTTTTCATGCAGCAAAAACTCCCTGTTTTCTCAGAAGTGCTGACAAGAGGAGAAGTGAGCAAGGCTTTGAGGATTCCTCTCAAGGACGCGGGGGTGTTGCAGCCGCAGGTTGTTTCCACAGGAGTAAGGGATATCATTGTGGAAGTGAAAACCCTGAAAACATTATTGAACATGAAACCCGACTTTAAGGACATCACGGGATTGAGCAGAAAATATAATACTATTGGCTTGCATGCCTTCAGCAGACAGACAATATATAGTGCGACTGCGCATTGCCGTAATTTCGCTCCAAGGTTCGGCATCCCTGAAGAATCAGGGACAGGAACATCGAACGGAGCGCTCAGCTGTTATCTCCATAAGTATGGGATTATTGGCTCAAAACCGAGCAATCTGCGCTTTGAGCAAGGATATTCCATGAAGATGCCATCAGAGGTGCTTGTCAACCTCACTCTCGTAAATGGCAGCATAAAGAAAGTCCAGGTGGGTGGCACCGCGATAATGAAGGGAGTTCTTGAGATTTAGGAATCTGCTGCTGATCACAGGAATCTTGAGTTCAGTGAGCAGTTGATCATGCGCTCGGTTAGAAGAAAAATGGGGCTGCCCGGAGTTTGTTTGTCAGTTAAATGGGTAAACTTTAAATAGTTGAACGTATTTCTGAGGGTGTGGTCGACGATGATATCTATGGGAATAAGCGCAATTATGAGCGTTTTGTGAGGACTCTTGATAGGTTGAAGGTCGCTCCTGGAAAGGATGATGGCAAACGCAAATATTGGGTGAAATATACTGCTAATCTGGCTTATTTTCGCAAGCTGATAAAGGCCTTCGAGGTGAGGGATAATTCTTTTATTCATAGGCTTCGGGTCATGCGCTCTCTGCTCATCGTCACATTTTCTTTGGAAAAAGACTTGGTCAAGGCTACTCGAGATGATATTGATGATGTCATGACGTATGCGAATAGTGTCAACCATAGTCCGAAGAGCAAGGAGAATTTTGTGACTGACCTCAAGTTCATTTGGAGGCAGCTCTTTCCTGAACGGGATGAGAAGGGTCGTGTTGATGAGACGATGGTTCCGTATGTTGTCAGGCATTTGAATACGAAGGTGGATAAGAGCAGGCAGAAGGTTCGTCCTGACAAGTTTTCTTTGGATGAGTTTGAAAGGCTTGTGCAGGCGTTCGCGAGTGAGCCGAGGATGCAGGCATTACTGATGGTTTCTATCGAGAGTCTTGGACGTCCTCAGGAAATTTTGGGTCGGTGCATTGGTGATGTGGAGATGCATGATAATTATGCGAAGATCACCATTAGCGAGCATGGCAAGGAGGGAATTGGTATTCTTCGGATTATTGATTCGCATCCTTATCTTGCCAAGTGGCTGGCAGTTCATCCATTGCGAAAGAACAAGAGTGCTCCCTTGTTTGTCAATCTTGGGAGTCGCAACAGGAATAAGCGTATGACTCCTTTTGCTGCGAGCAAACTTATCCGGGAGCGTTGCGCGGCAATAGGTATTGATAAACCAATCACTCTGTATTCGTTGAAAAGGAACGGGGTCACCATGCTTCGTCTCTCCGGAAAAAGTGATCTTGACATCCAGCATATTGCCCGTTGGACGAGCACGAAGCAGATCCACACATATGATATGAGTGGCCAAGAGGAGAGTTTCAAGATTGAGCTTATTAAGAGGGGGAAGATCAAGGCGGACAAGGATCATAAGCATCTTGTTCCCACGATAAAAAAATGTCTATTCTGCGAGACAGAAAATGGATTTTCAGAAGGATTCTGCACGAATTGCAAACGGCCTCTTGACCGGGAAACTATCGAGCAGGAAGCAAAACAAAAAGAAGAGCAATTCCACACGGTGAGCCAGCAATTACAGGAGATGGCTGCCAAGCAAGAACGATTGGAGACCATGTTCCTGCAAGCGCTAGCGCACATGGGCACTGACAAGGCAAAGAAGAAGCTCACGCCGGAATTAGTGAAGAAGTTTATCGAGGTTGAAAAGAGGTCAGTGTGAGTTCAGAAATATGGAAATACATAAATAGACGGAAAGGTGCACTAGCTGCGAGGTCGATCATATGCTTGTCGAATCTGAGACTTTGGAATTGAAGAAGTCCACATCTGAATTGAAGGAGGCGGTGATTTCTATTGTTGCGATTCTCAACAAGCATAAGAAAGGGCTTCTGTATTTTGGCGTGAAGAATGATGGAACTGCTGTTGGTCAGCACGTGACTGGATCGACATTGCGGGAAGTTTCACAAGGAATTTCCAATGCGATTGAACCGAAGATTTTTCCTGAAGTCGAATCAGAAGTCGTTGATGGCAAGAACTGCATTCGGGTGTCTTTCGAGGGTCATGATCCGCCGTACTTCGCTTATGGCAGGGCATACATCCGGGTGGCTGATGAGGACAAGCAGTTGTCTGCGCGGGAATTGGAGAACGTAATTTTGAGGAAGACGAGTGTTCGCTGGGATGGTAAGATTTCAGATGCAGGGCTTGATGAGGTTGATGATGCGACGCTGAGAGAGTTTGTGCAGAAGGCTAACCAGTCACAGAGAATCAAGTTCACGTTCACCAACAAAAAAGACGTTCTTGAAAAATTAGGGCTTGTCAAGGACGCGAAGCTTACGAATGCGGGTTGGCTTCTTTTTTCGAAGAATGAGCCTGTTGAAGTGCAGGCTGCTGTCTTTGCAGGCACGGACAAGACAACTTTTCTTGACATCAAGCAGTTCAAGGGAAATATTTTCCAGTTGCTTAAAGTTGCTGAATCGTATATCAAGGAGCGCATTAATTGGAAGGCGCGTCTTGTTGAGAGGCGGCGTGAGGAGGTTCCTGAAATTCCTTTACGTGCCATTACAGAAGCATTGGTCAATTCGTTTTGTCATCGGGATTACCAAGCTCCAGAAAGCAACAAGATAGCCATATTCAAGGATCGCGTCGAGATTTGGAATCCAGGAGACTTTCCAGAAGGTTACAAGCCACAGGATTTCATCAAACAGGATTTACCGTCAATCTTGAGAAATCCTCTTATTGCGAATACGCTCTATCTCAGCTCTGACATCGAAAAGTGGGGTTCTGGATTGAAGAGAATAAATGATGAATGCTCAGTACAACAGGTTACTGTTGCATTCACCATCCTCAAGTATGGTTTTGCTGTGCAATTTACACGACCTAATATTGATAATGCAGGTGGTCAGAAAAGTGGTCAGAAAAGTGGTCAGAAAAGTGGTCA
>JAGVFV010000055.1 GCA_020057445.1 archaeon
CCCCTCGGGGACGCAGTGCCAACTGAGAATGGGCCAGGAGATGAGCAGCTGCTACCCGGTGAGCGAAGCGAACCTTTCAATGCGACCTGCTACAACAAAGGTTTATTAACAACGTCTGCACTTCACATAATATGCGAACGCTCCTCACAGGAATCGCCGGCATCCTCCTTGCCACTGGAGTGCATGCGCAAGGACCGGCGCTTCTCGACATTGACCTCTCCGAAAGGACACTCACCTACGTCGCTGACACGACACTGACCTTTCCGATAGCGACGGGAGGGAAAGGATACGAGACACCGACCGGAGAGTATGCTATCAAGGCGATCGCCCGCCACCCGAAATGGTGCCCTGACCCGGATAAGCCCTGGCTAACCCAGGCACAACGTGACTATGTCACAGAAAACGGATGCATCCCCTACGGAGACAAGCTCAACCCGCTCCGAGAATATTTCCTGCTCTTCGATCCCATCAACGGCCTCGGACTGCACGGGTCGTTCAATCCCTACTTCCTCCAACGCCAGGGAAGCCACGGATGCATACGGATGAATCCAGAGGACATCAAAGAACTCGTCGAGAAACATCATCTTAAAAAAGGGACGATACTCGTGATCCATGAATGACCATGATGACCAAGAGGATCTACATCATCGGCGGACCTGGAAGCGGAAAATCGTATGCAGCTCAGGCACTCTCCAAACGAATGCATATCAAGGCGACTGACCTCGATGACATCTTCTGGCACAAGAAGGACACCAACTACACGAAGAAGACACCAGAAGAGGAGAGAGACAGGAAGCTCAACAGCATACTGCGAAAGAAACGATGGATCATCGAAGGAAGTTATACCAAATGGGTCTCGCCGATCATCCGTTCGGCAGACATCATCATCATCCTCAAGACACCGCAGCTGCTGCGGTCCGGCAGGCTCATCAAGAGAACCATACGACGCGCTGTCAAAAAAGACCAAAAGCAGAAAGAGAACATCAAGGCATTCATCAAGCTCATGCGATTCAACCACAGGTTCGACAAGAAACACATCAAGCGCGTCCAGGCAGACCTTGATTCCTGCAAGGCAGTCATCCTCCCTTTCAAGAAAGCAGACGACGCAATCACATTCTTTCTCTCCTTAAGATAAATATATAAACCCTGTCAAGTCTATTCTCCCTCATGGCAATCCTTGCAGGAGTCGAAGAGGCAGGACGAGGCCCTCTCATCGGGCCCATGGTCATGTGCATCTGCACGATCGAGGCAAGCGAGGAATTCCAGCTCAAGGCGCTTGGTGTAAAAGACTCAAAGCTCCTCACGCCAGACCAGCGCGAACGCCTGTTTCTCCTCATCAAGAGCATGACGAAGAGCAAGATCGTGATCATCCCTCCGCATGAGATCGACGAGGCAGTCGAATCAAAGACCATGAACCTCAACTGGCTCGAGGCAGAGACGACGGCAAAACTCATCACTGCGATGAAGCCGGACAAGGCGATACTCGACTGCCCGAGCAACAACATCAAGGCATACACTGATTACGTACGACGGCATCTTCCTGAGAAGCTGAGAGGATTAGACATACTCTCCGAGCACAAGGCTGACGTGAACCACCCAATAGTCTCAGCAGCGAGCATCCTTGCGAAAGTCACCCGCGACAGGGAGATCGAAAGGATACAGAAGACATACAATGTCGACTTCGGAAGCGGCTACCCGTCAGACCCACGCACGATCGCGTTTGTCGCTGAGAACTGGAACCTCTACCCGTTCTTCCGAAAGAG
Organism: archaeon; assembly: GCA_020057445.1. GTDB lineage: Archaea > Nanobdellota > Nanobdellia > Woesearchaeales > JAHJEM01 > JAHJEM01. Next base: position 1,764 of record JAGVFV010000055.1, read on the forward strand.
CTGGGAGACCTACAAGGCGGTCGCGCGGAGGAACCAGCAGAAAAAATTGGGAGAATATTAGTATACGTCAGCATCGCTTCCTCCTTTCTCACGAGTCAACAATAGTATGATAACAATAAGAAGGACGATCGGTATGATATATTCCAGGTACGGTATCAGGACAAATTCTCCTTCGCCAAAGCAGCCTTCTCCTCCTGAGCTGAAAAAAGTATAGACTATAAACACTATCACAGCCATCAGGAACCAACCCAAGAACCGCTTGAAAAAATCAATCTTCAACCCGATGATCACGACCAGTATGAGGAAACTCACGATGATGAGCATCATGATGCCTACGCGAGGGATCGCCAGATTCAGGATGTCGACAATATCTCCGCACGGAGGATATTTCCCGAGGACATGCGGGATGACGACCGCAAGACCCATGACCGCCCCGACAACGACAGCCCCCGCCGTCTTGAACAGGCGGGTCATGGAGACGATGAAAAAGACCAGAGAGAAGATAAGCAGAAAGGGTAAAAAGACATCCACGACATCATACGACTGTATGATTGCGAACACGCTTTCGAGATCTACCATTCTCAGGTTTTGCCACCTCTAACAATTCATTATACGCATTCATCTGCTTCTTGACCATGGCATCGAAGCTATAATGTTCCATCGCATATTTCCTTCCACGCTCTGCCATCTTGTCCAATTCTTTAGACTCTGTCTTATCGAGAACCTTGTTCACCGCCTCTGCGATGCCTTCGCCGTTCCTTTTCTCCTCATCGATGCCGAATGCGATCCCCTTCGATACATACAGATCATCCAATGCTTTCGTCTTTGTCATAATAGGGATGCGTCCATGCATAAGCGCCTCGCTTGCGACAAGGCAAAAACTCTCAGCAGTGCTTGGGACAACCAGATAATCAGACCACTGATAGTGCTTTGCGAGCTCATCCTTCTTCTTCACCCACCCGGTGAAATGGATTCTGCTCAGCATCCTATCAATATCATGTCCTGCCCGTCCGCCAAAATGATCGCGCAATTTTTTCTCCACCTTCGCCTTATATTCCGAAACCATTCTCCCGGATTCATCCCCTCCCACAAAACGGACCTCGGCATCAGGATGCTCTTCGAAAATATGCGGCAGGGAATCAACAAACTCATCAATACCTTTATCTTTTGAAAAGCGACCCATATAGAGCAGTCTTTTTTTCCGAGGCCTATCAGTGACTAAAGACGGGACTTTCACGCCATTCTCGATGACCTTATGCTTTGAAGCATTCTCTTCCGCAGCATACTCCTGAATGATGCTGTCTTTATAGGCAGCATTCATGTGCTGCACACTATCTGCAAGCGACATGATGAGCTCCTGACGGTAGATGGCAGATCCCCAATATGTATCTGAAAACTTGCTAGGATCGTGCAAAATATTATTCGCAAGATAGAACCTGAGCGTTTTAGCCTCGTTTTGCATCTTCTTGTCTTCAGATTTCTGCGTGGCATCATACTGCGCAAGGAACTCCTGCTTGACGCTCGAGTGGGCTGTATTGATAATCTTTGGCCCATCCTCTTTTTTCTTGATTTTTTGCAATGCCTCAACAACCCCGTAATGCGGTATTCCGTGGACATGAACGACATCATATTCCCCAAGCAATCGCTCAAGCTCGCTTTCTGAAAAATGCTTGGTCTCAGAATGCCCACTTGAACTGAATGTCGCCTTTCCCTGCCTACGCTCGCGCTGATTGTATGTAGTCATGAGCGCATCGCTCTCGAACTCTCCGGACTTATCCACTCCCTCCCGAAGATAGTCTATGACAGTCCCGACTCCTCCTGCGAGCGCATTCTTATTTGCAATATGCAATATCCTTTTCTTCTCAGTCTTGTATTCTTCCATTGAACACGTCCGCAAACATCTGATGGTGGAAATGGAGGAGATCATACGATGTTTCCTTCAAAAGGATAACATCACCTTTAACCTGAGACTGCATGATACATCCTCCGGACATCATCCAGATAGTCATGGTGATTCCTCTCCAATACGGTAGGAACAATCCCCCGAACATCGACCATACCCCTCCTTATCTCTTCCAGTGAGAACGGATTGACGAGCAATCCTGTCTTGCCATCCTCGACTATCTCTTCATAACCAGAATCCTTCCCCGCAAGGACGGGACTGCCAGCCATGATCGCTTCTATCGCCGATCTGCCCAGACCTTCATTTATGGTCGGGAGCAAGACCGCATCTGAGGCGTGCATCACCTTCAGCACTGTCTTATGATCGAGCTCAGGATATAGTATCACCTGTTTTCCCAATGAGTCCAAGCTGAGCAGATCCATAATCTTTTGAAAATAAGAAGGATTAGCCACCCGCCCCGACATAATAAGCTTATGATGCGGATTCTCTTTTGCATTCTGCAGGAATGCGATCACCGTCCGCAACTGGTTCTTCTGCGGATGGAATCTGGCCGGAAAGAAGAATAAATCATCCCCTCTCTCTAACGTGAATCCCTTCGACAATAACGGAACTGGAAGGGAAATAGGACCAAACGAATCCAGTCCAGGAGGGATTGGGACGACGACAGCCACATTTTTCTTGAGTAAGAAAGAATCCCATCCATACCCGCTCACTGCGAGGACAGGAGCAATCAAGGGAAATCTCTGATGGGAAACCGCTTTCCTGAAAAGAATCCCTGTCTTTTGCCCTTCCCACGCCTGATTCACCCTGCCGCCATGATGCGTGACAACGAGGGGAATGTTTGCTTCCCTGATTTTTTTGCCGACTGAATAGAATGACGGTATCGTTGTTCCATGAATATGGACAATATCCGGACGCATTTCCTTAACAAGAGGCATCAGCCTTGCTGCCATCAACTTTGAACCTGTTCTTGAAAAAATAGCATCATGACAATTTATAATAGCTGGGTACTCCAAGGGCATGATGTATGCACCAGTTGGTTTATGATACCACCAATCACCTCGTTTCACAAGATCGTTCTTCTGGCAGTAAGCAGGAATGCCACCTACTGGAAGAAAATGAGTGACATATGATTTATACTCTCTATTAAATCCTTTGATGAGATCCTGCACATCAAGATCATAGCCATCAAAACCTGAAAGAAACTTATGGCAAATCCGCAAGATCTTTTTCATGAACCACCTAACCTGATACCCTTGA
>JAGVFV010000036.1 GCA_020057445.1 archaeon
ATCAAACTCGGCAAGAAAGGATCACTCATCCGCTCAGGAGACGACGTCTTTCGCATCCCCATCTACCCTATCAAGGCAGTGGACACGACAGGCGCAGGAGACCTCTTTGCCGCAGGATTCATCCATGCCTTCCTGCAGGGATACAGCCTTGACATCTGCGGACGCCTCGGCTCCTACGTCGCAGCGCTTGTCGTTGCCCAGGAAGGGACGTATTTCAACGCGCCGATCGAGGATTATGATGACATCCTCCTCAGCAAGGAGATACTCGCATCATCGATCTGATTTTTCCGCCACAAACCTCAGCGACAGCGAATTCACGCAATGCCTCGTATCCTTCTTCGTCAGATGCTCGCCGAGAAACACATGGCCAAGATGGCCGCCGCAGGAAGCGCACACGATCTCTGTTCTCTTCCCGTCTGCATCTCTCTCCCTCTTCACTGCTCCGAGAATCTCATCGTCGAACGCAGGCCAGCCGCAGTGGGCGTTGAACTTGTCTTTCGAAGAATACAACAACGCATTACACCTCCTGCAGACATACGATCCCTTCTCAAAGAAGTCATCATACTCGCCGGAAAAAGGCTTCTCTGTCGCCTTATGCACGATGATCGCTTCCTCATCCCTCGTCAATTCCTTCCAGGCCATAGAGGAGTTAACTATTGTTTATATTTAATTGTTTCGCATTTATTTCAGCTGATAATGTCTAGAGACACAAATAATTCGAAAAAGATCGAATTATTTCCGGCTTTGGCACCAGATTTCACGGTTTTTTCTAAGAAAAACTTATGAAAGATAAGAAATAAAGTATTTGTTTAGCACCTTCGAAATCCTGGACGTGTTTCTTTATAGCGCTGCGTCCCCGTAAGGGACATCCCCCCGCAACGCGCTAGCGTCTTGACAAGAAAGGATTTCGACATTAGGGTGCCAAACAAATACGAAATAAAGAAAAAACCAGTGCAGATCACTGGTGGAACTTCCGGTTCAATAGTAAGATATGAGTTGAGTATTTATATTTTTTGGGTAAAGGCACGGTCGCATAACTGGTATTGCGCCAGTGTGAGACGCTGGTGGAACTTCCGGTTCCCTGTGGGTTCGAACCAGAGGATTGCGAGAGTCCCACCCGTGCCGCCCAAAATTTTAACACAGTTGAAGAAGCTATGTGTATTTATCTTTACAGCATCTCCACTTCGACTTCCATGCCGTCCCACGTCGGATACTCTTCCACGATCGCAGGGATGTATCCTTTCTTCTTCAGCACTGGCGAGAGCAACCTGATGATCTTCTCTGATGTCAGCAGGCGTAATTTGTGGTCATCGATGGTAATGCATTGAGGCGCGACTTTCAGCTCGTTGATCATCATGCTCTCCATGCTTTTGAGCTTTTTCATGATGGATTTCTTCTGCTTCTCTGATCTCATCTTCGCCTTTTTCCTGTATGAAAATAATGGGGCAGTCTCTTTCAGATAGATGACTCCTCTGACAAGCATGCCCTCTTTTGTCACCTTGTCTGTCTGCAGGCGCGCGTTCTTTGCCCGTCTCTTGATACGCTGCGCCATCTGCACAGCGTCTTTCAGCTTGCAGGTGCAGTAGTGGACCGAGAACGGCTTTTCCCTGCAATACGATAAGATGTGTTTTGCAGCCTTCTCGCTGTCCTTGACACCATAGGAAATCCTGTCCTTCGGGAAATATCCTCTTCCCACAAGGTCGCTCGCATTCGTGTCAGAGATCTCCAATTCATTGAGATTCAAGAAGGAGACATGACCGTCGATATAATCGACCAACTCCTCAATCTCCAGTTCATATCCTGGAAGCGCAGGGATCTCGACACCGATTGTCCATTTGTAGTGATGAGCAAGCAGCATGCGCTCCCAAAAACGCTTGTCAAGCACGTCAGGATGAAAACGGATCTCATCAAGCCCTGCGCCTGCGAGAATGGCAAGCTTCTCTTCGGTGACATTGCGAAGCGGAGTGTACAGGTGGATGTGGAAGCCTTTGCCGAACTTGTCCTTCAGGCTCTTGATGAGATGGCTTGTCCTCTTTGGCACAAGCAAGGGATCGCCGCCAGTGATGCCGCAGCCAGTCGCCTCAGTCAGACGGATCTCCTCGAAGAAGATGTCGAGCTCTTTCTTGGTGAGCGGCTGGTCAAACTTTCCTGTGAACTTCGTGTCCCACTCATTCGCAAACACCACATCCTTGAGATTCTTCTGCTCAGATACAGGGCAATAGAAGCACTTGTTGTTACAGACGCCGGTGATGAACGTGACGAGCTTCTCTCCCTTGACACAACGCTTGCACCCTTCGGAAAGAGAGCCGATCTTCCAGGAGTGATGGCCTGATTGCTGGATAGTTTGAGAGCCTGAACCGGTCGAGTGATCATGCTTTGCTGCCTTATTCTCCTTTCTGGAATTCATGATCTGTCGGGAATGCGCCTGTTTTATAAAGCTTGTGAAGGCCGTTCTTGCCAGGATTTCCTGTTTCGCCGACGAAGAGCCTGGATAATTTCACTACTTTGGCAGGGTAAAGAGGAAAACCTTTAAAAAGGGTATTTTGTTTCTACTTTCCAGTAATAGGTTGATACAGACACTTCGACACCGACCTGTGCATAAAAAGAGGCGAGGAAGGTAACATGCCGATTGATCAAGGAATCATAGCTACAGCAGAC
>JAGVFV010000171.1 GCA_020057445.1 archaeon
GATCTCTGAGAATGCCGGGCCGACGTGCCTGTAGTTTCTTGCCATGTTGGTGAATGCAGTATAGAGCGGCACTCCTGAGCTTAGTTCTATGATGAGGAATCGTCCTGCAAATACGATCTCTTTGTTGATGTTTGATTGGATGGCAAGGATCTTGTTGTCCGCGTGCTTGAGGAAATAGAAGAATGCGATGAGGAAGACAAAGGGGAATGGGATGAGCGCTAAGGGGGATTTGGTGAAGCCGAAGAGGATGATGACGAGGGCTATAGAGAGCATGAATGCGGAGAAGACTGTCTTCTTCACGTATTCTTCCGGTTGGTCAGGGATTCGCGCTTGCTGGAGTTTGAGTGCGAGCCCGGGGATCTTTTTGGTGATGGTCCTAAGAAGCATTGTTGTCCTCGAGGAGTTTTCCCTTGCTCGCGAGCGCGAGAAGGTGTGCCTTGTTGGTGTAGTATTCGGCAATCACCCGTCCCACATCATCGACACTTTCAATATTATTCTTTATGAGATAGTTGAGGATCTTTTGTTTTTCTTGGAGGCTTTGGTTTATTTCCTTGTCAGAGTATCCTGTGTAGAGGCGCAGGTTGTCAAAGAGGGATTTGCTCTTGTCCACCCAGACGAGGCTGTCTAGCTTGTAGTCGTACTGGAGGAGGACGTGGGGTGTTGCGTCAGGGAGGATTTCTGCGATCTGGAATGTGCGTCGACTGCCTGTTCTCCTGTTCCGGAATTGGACGATGATGAGGCTTATCGCGGGAAGCATGATCTTTGGGACGTCGATTGGCGGGTTGGTGAGCCGTTGGACCGCTTCTTCTGCATTGTTGGCGTGGAAGGTGGCATAGACCGAGTGTCCTGTGTGGATCGCTTCAAAGAGGGTCTCTGCTTCTTTTCTCCTCCTGACTTCTCCGACGAGGATCCTGTCAGGCCTCATCCTCAGCGAGTTCACGAGGAGGTGTTCCATGCTGATCTCTCCTTTTCCCTCTGCATTTGGCAGGCGTGTGTTCATGGGGACCCAGTGGAGGTATTTGGGGAGGCGTATCTCTCGCGTGTCTTCAATGGAGATGATGCGCTGGTTTGGAGGGAAGAAGTTTGCAAGGACGTTGAGCGCCGATGTCTTTCCAGATGCTGTCCCTCCTGCGATGATGGCACTCATCTCGAATTCCATGGCCATCCAGATGAGTGCTGCTGCTTCGAGGCTGATGGTGCGGGACTTGATGAATTTGGTGATGGTCCAGGGGTCCCTTGAAAATTTTCTAAGCGTAATCGTGTTTCCTGCCGTGGATATGGGAGTGAGTGTCGCGTTTGCGCGATCTCCCTCATTGAGGTGTGCGTCAAGGAGGGGTTCAAGGACTGATATCTGTCGTCCGACCCGTCGTCCGATGATTGCGGCGTAGTGGCGGATCTGCTCTTCGGATTGGAGGTAGAGTGTTGTCTTTAGCCAGCCATGCCTCTTGTGGTAGACCCAGATTGGTTCTGCTGCCTGGTTGATGACGATCTCTTCGAGCTGTGCATCGTCCATGAGGAGTTCGATGATTCCAAGGCCTAGCGCCTTTGCCGTGAGGTAGCTTGTGAGGAATCCCTTGGTCTCGTCTGAGACGTCGGGGAAGTATTTGCCGACGAGTGATTCGATGGTCTGCTTGAATTTGTCTTCGATGAGCTCTGTCTTCTTGATGTCGGCAAGGTCTATCAGGCCCAGGTTGACTTTCCTGATGATCTCCTGCCTGATCTTCTCGAGTATGAATTCTGTCGTCTTGCTGATGCTGGAGATCTTGACCTCGTAGATGGGGACGAAGTCCGTGCTGACTTTTTTGATGTTGATGAGGAGGGGGATGTCTTTTGATTTGAATTCGTAGGATTCTATTATTGTTTCGTCTTTGGCCGCTTCTGGCATGTCTTCTTTCTTGAGGAGTTTTTCAAAGACCTCTTTTGTCACCGTGTCTTGTGCTGGCTGTTTTTTTTCCTCTTCTTTGGCTGGAGCCGCAGGCGATGTTGTTTTCTCCTGCAGGGCGGGTTCGGTCTTTTTTTGCATGGCAGGCGTTTCTGGGGTCTTTTTTTCTTGTTCTGGTGTTTTATTATGGAATGGCAGGTTCTTGAAGAATGATTCTGGCTTTTTTTGCTCGATCGGGGCTTGCTGTCCGCTTTTTTCTTCCGGTGGAAGTTGTATCTTTTGGATGACCTGTTTTTGGTCTGTCTGTTTTTTTGATTGAGGAATAGGTTGTTTCTTGGCGATCAGCTTTGCAGGCGGACGCGTTTTGGTTTTAGGTTGTTTTTTCTTCATAAGCGCTTTATTATGGAGAAGGTATTTAAAACTATGTCTCTACTCTGAAGTCAGACCTTGAGCATCCCTACAAGCTTGTCCATGTTTTTCCGCATGGTCGTCTTTTTGGTCTGCACCTCTTCATATCGTTCGAGCAGTTCCTGGATATGTTTTTTCAGGTCTCCCTCTGAGACGATGGCATTGAAGACGCGTGCCTTGTCGATGAGCTTTTCCATCTCAGCTTTGAGGTCTTTTTTGTTGTGTTCGATCTCCACAAAGAGCTTCTCGACCTCGACCTTCTTGTTGAAGAAGTCCTCGAATTTCTTGGCGATCTCCTTGCCATGCGCGGAGAATGTTTCGATGTCGTTTTTTTTCTGCCGCAGCTTCTCTATTATCTCATCCTGCAGCTTGACTATCTTTTCCTTGTGCTGTTCCGCCATCTCGACGAGGGGGGTGACGACATCTGTCTTTTTCTTCTTGAGCTCGTCCTCGACTTTCTCTGCCATCTTCTCCAGCGTGTCGATCTTCTTTTCTGAGCTGGTGATGACGTTGTGCTCTTCCTTGATCTTGCCTTCGATCATGTCGATGATCTTTTGCATGGCCACAAGCTTTTCCTTGAGCAGGATCTCTTCTTTTTCGATCCCTTGCATGCTTGCGGCCTCTTTCTTGAGGTCTGTCTTTTCCTTGTCTATCTTTGCTATGATGTCATCATACTTCTTCTGCTGGCTTTCGATCTGTTTCTCTGCGTCGGCAAGGACGGTGTTTGACTCTGTGCGTTGCTTGTTGATCTCCTCGTCGATGTTCTTGCGCAAGGATTCGAAGTGATGGATCTCGGAAAGCTGCCCCTGGATCTTGTCCATCTCGCCGCCAAGGCCGTCTTTGAGCTTGAGGAATTCTTCTTTTATCTTTTCGAATGACTTTGTCTCTTTTTCTAGGTTTTCGATGGCGACCTCGACTTTCCGTATGAATGCGTCTTTCTTGTCCTCGTATTCTTTTGCCTTGTTCTCGATCTCATGCTTGGAAAGCTTCTTTTCGGTGAGAAATACTTTGGAGAGGGAATATTCCAGCGTGATCGTGCCTTCCTCTTCGAGGAAGTCTGCCCATTCCTGGACGATGACTGCAGAGACCCCGAGTTCCTTTGCTGCCTCTTCAAGGGCGATCCTTTTCTTTTTTTGGACAAGCTGGACGAGCTTGTCGACACCAGTCTCGATGTGGGCCATGAGGTTTTCTCGGATTTGTTGATTTATATACTTTATGGTGGAGTCCAGGAAAGTTTTTGCCCGACGGCAAGGGCATTTTTCTTGATCGTCCCGGAAGGAAGCTCCAGAAAATGGGAATAGGGATGCCTTGGCGTATACGTGGAGAACGGGCAAAAGTGCTCCTTTGTCTCGATGATGGTCTTGTGCTCGTCGAGGAAGATGACGTCGATCGGATAGAAGACAAACCACATGTGCAAGGAAAGGGCGGTCTGTTTCTTGAAGGTGAAGATGAGAGAAGAGTCATTCTTGCAGGTGAACATGAGCCCCCGCATCTGAGAGAATGCCGTCTGGCAGACTTTTGCGTTTGTGCCTATGGTTGTTTTTCCTTTTCTTATGTCCATGGTCAGCAATTGGTGTGGGTGAGGGTGGTGTTGACCTGGTAGATCTCCGAGTGCGCTTTGTCGATGATGAACCAGTTCTCTGGGGGGAATATCATGTTTTGGATGTTGCAGTAGTTGTCCGTGTCGCTTTCTCCAAAGTAGATGTAGTCGACGACGCTCCTGTTGTTGTCGCTGATGATATACCCTTGGTCGGCAAGCACCTGCAGGTTGACGAGGCTTTCGATGCCGTTCACATCAGGGGAGAGGTTGTTCTCGAAGCGCATGAGGAAGTTTGGTGCCCTGCTGCTGTTGATGTAGAGGGAATGGTTGAGATGGTATTGCAGTAGTGAAGTGTCGTTGATGTTTCCTGTGTCGTTGACAAAGAGGGTGATGTTGGTCTTTTTGACTTGCGTGGGGAGCTTTCCTTGGGTCCTTGCGCTGTAGAGGGGGTCGCGAAGGTCGATGATGGGGATGTCTGCGGAGATTGTGGTGTTCTGGAAGAAGGAGGCGACTCCCGCCCTGTCTGTCAGGTTCACCCTGATCGTCACTTGGACAGTCGCTGTCCATGGGTCGCGCATGGAAAGCGAGATCTGGTCGACTTCTGAATCGAAGCCAAGGTTCACATCTCCTGCGATCTCATTGACTTTTCGCTGGTAGTCATAGAATGTCGACGCGTTCATGATCTCGAATGTCGTATTGTCGTCTTCGATCGTCCCGTTGTAGAATATCTGCTGGAAGTAATAGTCGGTGTTGTTGAGGAATACTGCTTTTTTGCTGACATAGTCTTCGAGGGCGATGAATGTCCGAAAGGCAGAGATATAGATGGCACGTTCTGCATCCTGGTGGAAGCTGAGAAGAAAATCATTCATGGTGATGATCCTTGACTCGTACCGTTGCTGCTTGTCCGTGATTGTCGTGCGGAAACGTGATTGGGCAAGGATGATGATGACTGCGACGAAGATGATGACGACGATGGTGAAGAGGACTCCTTTTTTTCTCATTGCCACATGACCACTTCCATGAATGACGGCCCCCAGAGATAGGGGACTTGGGAGACGAGGGTGACGATGATCTCGAGGTCTTCCGCATTGAGGTTGACAAAGACGCGCCCGTCGGTGTCAAAGTCAAGGCTTCGCAGGATGTTGTAGACTGATACGTCGTACGCGTCTGACGTGTTGTATGCTATGGAC
>JAGVFV010000008.1 GCA_020057445.1 archaeon
AGGAATACAACTGAATTGAGAGGTACGAAAATGAAAATAAAAATTGTCGAATCAATTGAAGACTATAATGATAACTTGAATAAGCAAATAAGAAAAGGAACATTAAAAGAAGTTGAGAACGGGATATTGCTTACACCTGAGACATTCTCAAAAGTATTCAGTCCAGAACGTATCAAACTATTACAACGAATATACAAAAACCACATTAAAAGCATTTATCAACTCGCTAAAGAATTAGACAAACCTTATGAAGTGGTTTTTCGTAATATCAAATACCTGGAAGGATTAGGCCTTATCAAAATTACTGAATATAGGAATAAAAAAATCCCGAGTGTAAACAACAATTATGATATTGATTTTTTTGCACAAGAGAAAGCGATGGTATAGATTTGTTCTCGGCTCGATCTTTGTATCTGCAGACCTTGCAGAGAAGAGCGTTCTTTTTTCTCTTTGGAAGTGTCGTCCGGCTAGAAGACTTGTGATTTTTTCTCTTCTTACGGCAAGATTATCTGGTTCAATGCCTCATTTGACAATATGAACTAAGGGAAGTAGTGCACCAACTTAGCTTATCCCGTACGGGGCAGCTTTTTTTTCGGTCTTCTTTCCAAAAGATTTTAATAGTTCAATCCATAGAATCCATGATACAGGTACATTATTTGGAGGGATATTATGGGTGAAATCGAGGTATTGAAAAAGGATTTGGATAAGATGAAGAAGGCGACAAAAGCCATGGCATCGCTGATGAGGAAGTTTCATCAAACCATGGATACAAATGACCAGCACATCCTCCAAGAAGCATATCGTGACCTAGGCATGTCTTGGAACTGAAAATTTTTTTTCGTGCATTTCCTCGACCAGAGAATAATTTTATGACTATGTGCGCAGGCTATTGCCGAGAGCAAGCACTTTCATTTACATGCTGAAAAAATCAGTTGTTGGTAGAGCCTCTGATCGGCCCTTTAGGTCAGGTCGATCGCCTCTGCAATCCGTCGGACTGCGATGATGTATGCTGCCGTCCTGAACGATACCTTCTTCTCCTCTGAGACGGAAAGCAGGTTCGCGAATTCCCGTTCGACGATGTCCTTGAGCTTCGCATACACCTCTTCGAGTGTCCAGTAGTAGCCCATGTTGTTCTGCACCCATTCGAAGTAGGAGACGATGACCCCGCCGGCGTTCGCGAGGATGTCTGGGATGACGATGATCCTGTTCTTGTCAAGTATCGCATCCCCGTCGATCGCTATAGGACCGTTAGCGAGCTCCACTATCATTTTTGCCTGGACTTTGCCTGCATTGCTCGCGTTGATCTGGTTCTCGAGCGCTGCAGGGATGAGGATGTCGACGGGGAGTTCGAGGAGTTCTTGGTTGGTGATGATCTTTCCAAGCGTCGTGATGGAGAGCTTTCCTGCCTCTTTCTTTTTTGCTATCGCGTTCTTCGGGTCGATCCCTGCGGGGTTGTACACTCCTCCTTTCGAGTCGGAGAGGCTGACTATCTTCATGCCTTCGTCGTAGAGCATGGTTGCGATATTCTCTCCTGCGTTGCCGAATCCCTGGACCGCCACTGTCGCGCCTTTTGGTATCATGCCGCGTTGTACAGCGTCCATGATGATGTAGAATGCGCCTTTGGCAGTCGAGTCGCTCCTCCCCAGGCTTCCTCCTATTGCGAGCGGCTTTCCGGTGATGAATCCAGGCCTTTTCCCCCGGGCGATCGTGTTGTATTCGTCAGCCATCCATGCCATGACCTGGCTGTCGGTGTAGACGTCAGGCGCCGGGATGTCCTTGTCAGGTCCGAGGATGTCATATGCCTCTCGGACGTATCCTCTGCTGAGCTTCTCAAGTTCGGTCACGCTGAGGGATTTTGGGTCGACGATGACTCCTCCCTTTCCTCCTCCGTAGGGTATTCCTGCGATGGCGCATTTGAATGTCATGAGGAAGGCAAGCGCCTGCACTTCGTCAACCGTGACGTCGGGATGGTACCTTATGCCTCCTTTGGTTGGTCCGCGGGCATCGTTGTATTGGCAGCGGTATCCTGTAAAGACGCGAAATGATCCGTCGTCCATGCGAAGAGGGATGGAGAATTGCAGCATCCTTGCCGGCTTTTGCATGACTTCCTTTGCTCTTGCGGAGATCTGCTCCTCCAAGAGCGCTTGCTGGAGGACTTTTTGGCTGTTGCCGTAAAAGGAGAATGCTGTCATTGGTATCGCCTGTCTGTTTTTCCTCCTTCCTGTGGTTTATCTGAATATTTAAATACTTATTGTCTTCAGGAAAGGGTATGGCTGATGAATTCCTGTTGAAAAAGATCAGGGAGCGTTCGATGAAGGGCGATCCGCCGGAAGCAATCAGGAAGAGCTTTTCAAAAGTGTATCCGACAGCAGACATCGATCTTGCCTTCGAAGAATATGAGAATGAGAAGGCGAGAGAAGAGTTGGAAATCTCCAATCATCCCCATACCGGCTTCCAGCGGTTCATGGGAAATCCAGTCCTCTGGATCCTCCAGTTCCTGTTCACAAACCCTCTGCCGACATTCATCGTGCTCATGTTCCTTTTTTATCTCCTTTTCAAGACATCCATCGGAGGGATGGCGCTCTCTTCAGAGACGTACGTCTATTATATGATTATCCATGCCCTTGTCTTTTTCGGGGTCGTGACCATACAATCCAAGACCATGCAGTGGCTTGCGAACTATTCCCAGGATTTTGGCAGCAGCAAGAATGAGTTCCTGAAAGGGATACAATTGCAGCTTCTGAACTTCGCGATCATCCTCGGCTATTTCCGCATGCAGGCGGCAGAGCCGATGCTTGTCATCGTGTTGTACGTTGTGCTGGCGATTTTTTTCATGGTAGTTTCCATCTCTCTCTTGTACAGGATACTCTTGATGAAGGCGATGACCTACCTTGTGCTCTTTGAGATGATCTCTTTTGTCTTATGGGCGATTGCCTATACCTTGCGAAAGATGTTCTTTGTCTAGAATTCCTATTTTTTCGGCGGAGCTGTCTTTGAGGCTTCTTGAGGGGCGAACTGCTTGATGATGTCGTCAGGCAGGCCGGCTTCCCGGAGTTTTGCGCGAAGCAGTGTCGGTTCCTTTCCTTCCATCAGTGCCACGATCTCTTTTGCCTTTGCTTCGAGTTCTGCCTTCCTGTGTGCAAGGTCGTCTTGGAGGCGCTTTTTCTCTTCCTGGAGCATTTTGATCTCTTCCTGCGAGAGTTCTGTCTTTTCTGCCTTGATCTTTGCGTCGAACTGTCCCTTGTCGACGAGGACGAGGGATTCTTTTGCAGTCACTCCTTCCACCATGATCCCCATGGAGACGCAGGTGCCTATGATTTCCTTGACCCGCGCTTTCGTGGTCTTGCCAAGGAGGCTGTCTTTCTTCATCTTGGATATCTTGATGATCTGCTCGATCTTGAGGTCTGCGACAAGCTCTGTCTTTGGTTTTCCGCTCCCTTTCTCGATTCCTGCCTCTTTCTTGATCAGTGCTGATGCTGGAGGCGTTCCGACGCTGACGGAGAATTCCTTGTTTTCCATGTTCACAGAGACGGTGATTGGCACTTGCATGCCTTTGAAGTCCTCGGTCTTCTTGTTGATCTCGGCGATCACCTTGCCGATGTTCACTCCAAGAGGGCCAAGTGCCGGTCCTAGCGGTGGGGCTGCTGTTGCCTTTCCGCCTTCGACAAGCGCTTCGATGCTCTGTGATGCCATGATTTTTGAGAAACAGGGGGGGATTTATAAAGCTTGCGTCAGAGAATCAGGACTCTGTGGCCAGTGCCCAGTGATGGATTGTCCTTGTAGGCATGATATCCTTCTTCTTTTTTTGGGGGGATTTGGAACCTTTGGGACAAAGCATCTTGCGAAGAAATCCGCAACTGATCCTTGACAGCTGTGCTCTGCCAGCGGTTCAAGTCGTAACATTTATATAGTTCTTTTCCGGGAACTGAGACAGGTGGTGTTTTGTATGGGAAAAGGGCAAGTGTCTGTTGAGAATATGCTTCTTGTTGGTATCATCATCAGTCTCCTTTCTGTCAGCCTGTATGCCTATGGCAGTTCTATGGATCGGCAGGAAGAGCAGTCAAGGGAGATATATGCTGCAGGGGTTTCCATCGTTGACACGATCAACAACTTCCAGAATATTGATGCTGGTTCAGCGTGGATGACAGTGACTGTGAAATATGGAGGTCCAAAAGGAGCTTTGCAGGTGCAAAACAAGAACGAGCTCATATTGACTGATGCAAAAGGCATCGGTACTCCTTTTTTTGTAGGCAGCGCTGATAAGGTCCTTGTCAGCGACGGGCTGACTCTCAAGCCTGGCACAAACAGGCTGAAGCTTGCGTCAAAGGATGGCATTGTCTGCATCTCTGATTTGGATGATACGTGCGATTATGAGGAATACAGCTGCGAGGACAGGGATGAAGACACGTATGACACGTGCGGCAGCGACGCAGATTGCAAAGACATCCCTGGCGAAGGAAATGACATCAATCCAGGCCAGCTAGAAGTGTGCAACCGCATTGATGACAACTGCGATGGTCAGATAGATGAGAAGTGGGATGCTGATGGGGATGATTTTCCTGATAAATTTGCAAGCGCATGTGCTGGCCTTGGGGACCAATTGGATTGCGATGATGCGGATCCGGAAATAAATCCGGGCGCGGCTGAGGTATGCGACGGGATTGACAATGACTGCGATGAAGTGGCTGATGATTTTGAACATCCTACCTGCGGAGTGATGCTTGGTTTGCTTGGATTTTGTGCTGATTTCTCTGCAAGCTGCATCCATGGTGATGATTGGCAATGGACTTGTCCTTCAACTGGACCTGAGGGTTCTGCTACGCCCACGACTTGTACCAATGGAGTTGATGATGATTGTGATAATTACATTGACATGTTAGATAGTGACTGTTCTGGCTTGATCTTCTTTGCTGATTATGATCACATTCCGGATGGCGGGCCTGATGACTGGCTGGATGCTGATGTCGTATTAGACGGGGATCCAGGACCTGTGGTTGCGAGTCTTGTAACTGGCGCAGTAGGGGTCAATGACACGGGCGTCAATTTTAGCAGGACAAGCGGCACGCTGAAATATGAAGGGTACCAGAACATTGATTTCAATGGGGGCACAATCCAGTTCTGGGTCAAATCCACTGGACCAGATAATATGTGGGCTGATGATGAACAACATACCTTTTTCTCTGCGTCTTCACAAACAGAAGGTCGTCTTGAAATTTACAAGAATAATGAGAATAAACTTGCCATGGACACCAGTGCTGGCGCTGATCTCGTCCATATCATTTTCCCTGAACCTGTATCATCATATCTATCAGACCAATGGTATTTTATTACGGTAACCTGGAATTCAGTCCCCTCTGCCCCTTTCAAGATTTACTTATATGTGAATGGCGAGAAATGGGATGAGCAAGGTAGCGGTACTGCTCACTGGCCTATACCTGCGACGGATAGGAAGATCAGCATAGGTTCCCGCGACCGTGGAGGGTTCAATGACGCATTTGCAGGCGCGGCTATTGATCATGTGGAAATATTCAATGACAGGCATTATCTTGATAGGATCAATGAGGATTACAGCAGGTTCACCTGCGATTATGATGTAGCGACAGACCCTTGCGCGTCCGGCGGTGGTGTCGGCGATGTCTCTGGAGATGGCTGCAGGAGCGAGATCGACACGAGCCTTCTCAAGCAGTACCTTGACCCAGAGTCAGGATATGATCCAGAGGAGAATATCATTGCCTGCATGGATATGAACCAAGACTGCCACATCACCCAGGCGGACCTTGAAATGCTCCAGCCAGGGAAGTATGAAAACTGCGCCCTTGGCATTGATGATGATTGTGACGGAGAAGTGGATAACAATGATCCTGATTGCCACTTGCTTTTCCTTGCGGATTATAATGAAGAGGCAATCCCTGCACAGTTTTTCAATGCTGATATCTGCGCAGGCTCTTGTGTTCCGGGTTTGAATAGAGAAGGGGTTGAGACGTCAGGAAATGAGGGAACGGCGGCCGCATGGACTGGCGAGGATCCGGTCATGAGCTATTCTGCAGTGGGCAATGTGAATCTGGATTATGGGACAATAGAATTCTGGATAAAGCCGGAGAACCATGACTGGAATTTTTGGAATGAAGTGGGGACGTCCATGCTTGTTGAGATGGAGAAGGATGATTCAAATGCGAACAAGATAGTGTTGACTAAATCAAAGCCTTCGGAAGCATCCTTGCCTTCCCTGGACCTTATTGTCATCGGCGCGGATGGCATTGCAAAAAGTAAATCATCCACTATGTTTCCTCCTGATTTCGATGGCTTGAAATGGCATCATATCGCAGTGACCTGGAGGCCTACGGACAATAAGCATTATTTTTTCGTGTATCTTGACGGAAAAACAGTCATATCTTTTGAAGTGGCAGATTCTTTTATGCCTGCCGTGCTCAACAAGTTCTCTGTCAGTATGGCAGAGTCTGGTGGGGCTGGAAGCCTATGGACCAATGCCGCCCTTGACAATGTGAAGATCTTTTCAGAAAACAAGATTAGCTCTGAAGCATCGCTCGCGTATAAGGAATTCCAGATCAATCTGGTGCGTGACGGGATTCCGACATGCACATCTGTTCTTGGAGATATCGATGGCAAGGGGTGTTTTGATGGGGAAGACAAGCGGGTCTTTGATGCATTTATATCAAATCCCTGGTATGTTTTTCCTCTTCCACTGCGTAAGAATCTTGCATGCCTGGATTTCAACCATGATGGCTGGGTGAACAAGATCGATCATACTATCATGAAAAGAAATCCTGTGCAGATGTGCAATGACTGCATTACGCCTATTTCAAGTTGCAAAGCGCTTCCTGCACACGACTATTGCACGAGTGCTGGATTGTTTATTCTTGATTGCACCAAATGCGGATACGAGTGCTCTGATCCGACACCTGCATGCTGTTGGGGATCATGCGCCCCTATCTGCGGCAGTTCCCCTATTTTCGATAAGCGTCCTATATATGACATATGACAGTTCAAAGATTAAAAGAGGTTTGCACATGAAAGGACAAATATCTGTTGAAAACATCATCCTTGTGGGGATAGTTCTTGCAATACTCGTGCCGTCTGTCTTCCTATTCTATCGGTCTGTATCCTCAGCTGCTGCGACAAAGGGAGAATTGCAGGGCATCGGAAGCGATCTTGTGACAGAGATTGCTTCGATGCGTTCTTCAGGAGAGGGTTCCTGGCAGACCTATACATTCACCTATCGGGGCGCGAAGGGGAAAATATACACTGAAAATGGCAATGAACTGATCATTTCCGCAGACCAGGCATATCCTTTCTTTTTGGAAAAAGAAGACTATATCGTCATCCAGGATGACCTGGTCGTGACCCCAGGGAAGAACAAGATAAAGATAACCGCTTATGAGGGTATTGTCTGCCTCTCTTCTGAAACAGGGAAATGCAACATGACCATGTGCAAGGATGCTGACAAGGATTATTACAGCTTTCGGGGAAAGGGATCCTGCTGCGGCCTGAGCGGGACAGAGCTTTGCATGGAGACCCGTGATTGTGATGATGCTGATCCTTTGGCATATCCGACTGCTCCTGCACTCTGTGACAGGAAAGACAATGATTGCGATGGGCTCATTGATGAGACTTTCGATGTGGACCAGGATGAGTATCCTTCCAATATATTCATGACCCCCTGTTCTCCTACGTATACAGAATTTGATTGCAACGATGATCCCGCTGGAGGAAGCGCAATACATCCAGGCGCGGCTGAGGTATGCGACGGGATTGACAATGACTGCGACATTCCTTCTGAAATTGATGAGGGTTTAGGAATCATCAGCTGTGCAGACCCGCTTGCGGGAGGCTTTCTTGGCTGGTGCGCGGCAGGCGAGGCGCAATGCTCGACCGGACAATGGCGTTGCGATAGGCAACCTGCAGATCGTGAAGAAGACTGTGATGATACTTCCCATGTTGATGAGGATTGTGACGGCCTGGCAAATGACCTTGACACTGATTGCACTATCCTGTTTTTCTCGGATTATGATCACATCCCTGCAGGAGGACCGTATGATTGGCTGATGGCAGATACGTGCATCGGTGTTTCATGCATTCCATTGGAACAGTTCGGATTGGATCGTGTCACAGGCATCAATGATTCCGCTGTAAAAGTGGATGCTGGCGATAAATTGCAATATGACTGCGAAAATATCAACCTGCAGCAGGGAACCATCGGTTTCTGGGTGAAATCCGATGTGCCTTGGAACCAAGCGACAGAGCGCACATTCTTGTATTTCAGCAATAACCAGCCAGCACCTTCAGAAGAATCGTTGAAGATATTTCTGAAAGCAGATAATAATCTCTGGCTGAATTACGCCCGTGCAGGTCCGGTGCATGATGTGCTCGTGACATCTGTCGGAACGTGGAATATTGACGAATGGTTCTCTGTGGCAGTCACCTGGAATGCAGAGGTCGTTCCAAAAAGGTTGGCAGTGTATGTGAATGGAATGCTTGTCAAGACTGAGGAGATGGACATGAACAGCTGGCCTTCTGCTCTCGAATATGTCGCAGTCGGTGCCAAGAGGGATCATCTTGGATCTTACTCCCTGTATGCCGCTTCGACCATGGATAATCTGGTCACTCTCCGCACTGAATCGGGCCAAAGCAAGGTGCGTGCGGAATATGACCGGTTTGTCTGGGACTACTGGGGGACGTGCACTGCTCCTGGCGGTCGCGGTGATGTGAACAGGAACGGATGCAGGGAAATCAATGACAAACCACTCATCACCCAGTATCTGGCGAATCTCACCCATCCTGACAATGCGACTCTCGCATGCATGGACATGACAACCCCCCCTGATCACTTTGTGACATCCGCTGATCTTGCGCTCTTCCAACCGAGCCATTGTTTGGGATGCACGACAATAATCAACAGTTGCGCGACTCCTCCAAATCCGCCGAAATATTGTGATACGAATGGCGAATGGTTAAATAAGTGCGGAGCCCCTGAAAATTGCGGTTGTCCTACTAGCCAACCTAACTGTGGACCGGTTGGTACGTGCTATGGATCAAGCCCGATCTTTGATAAGCCTCCGCCTCCTCCGACTGATGAATGACATATGAATCAGTTCAGGACGAACTATAGTCAATGAACTAGTTGAACAATTCGTGTCATTGACTATAATCAATAGTTCCTATTGATTATCCAGTATGTGACAAAACAAATGAGTCCCATACTGCATCTAGTGCGTGACTATGGCTTTGTTCAAATAAGTGTGTCACGTTAATTATAAGAATGCGTATCCTTCGCCTGCTTGGCCGATGACGACCTTTTTCACCTTTCCTTTGACATATGGGCTGAGGGAATAGTCTTCGCTTCCGATGAGGAGAGGGTTGAATGAAGGAAGGACGATGAGGTCTTTTCCCTTATATTTTCCTATGAGGAAGCATTTGTACTTTTCAGTACGCACGCCATCTGTGATGCTTGTCGCAGGATGGACATGGCCTATGATGATGGTCCTTGCCTGTTTCGGGATGGGAAGGAGGATGTCGCCATGGCAGATGAAGAAACTGCCTGCTGTCCAGGATTGGTGGATGGGCAATCCCCGTTTTGCAGCGACCTTGTCAAGAAGGGGATCATGGTTGCCTTCTATTACGATGACTTGTGTCTTTTTTTTCAGGTAATCTATGAAAAAGAGGATATCTTCCCATTCTTGGCTTGATATGGTGCCAAAGTCGTGCTTGAGGTCACCGTTGAGGACTATTGTTGTTGGCTTTGCTTCCAATGCCTTGTCAAACGCCAAGACAAGCTCTTTTCGCTGGGTTTTCGGGATCAATACCCCTTTGTTGTGGAGCGAGGATTCTAGCCCGATATGCAGGTCAGAAACAATGATGGTCTTCTCTTTTTCAAGATAGAGGGCGTTTTCGATCATGCGCACTCCTTTGTTGACGGTCATCCGAGCAATGTTCCTATGCCTGAGAATCCTTGTTTGAGAAAGACAAGTATGATGAGCATGAGCATTGCGACAAATGCGATGAGGATGGAGAAGAATATCATGGATGTCACAAAGAAGGGGTTGAAGTATCTCTTGTGCATCTCTGCTTTCAGCGTTTCTTTGAGAAGCTGATCCCGAAAGTCTTTGTTCTCTCCTTCCTGTATGATGTCATGAGGCATTGTTGAACCATAGAAAAATGGTGGTTTAAATAGTTTTATGTCTTTGCGACCTTGAGTTCCTTGAGCTTTTCCTTGATGAATTCGATTGTCCTCTGGTTGTTCTGCTCTTGCATGACTTCAGAGCATTCAGGGCATTTGAAGTTGAATTCGATCGCATGCTCAAACGCCATGCGTGTGCAGGCGTTCCTGCAGAGGAAGAATGCGTTATCCTGTTCCTTCTGGAGGCGGTCGTTCAATTTTTCTATCTTTCCTTGCTTGATCTTGGAAGTGAGGTAGGGGATGGTCTTTTCATTGAAATCCCAGTAGCAGATGTACCATCCCTTGATCTTATCCTTCTTTCTGGTGAAGGTGACGATGTTGTGCTCAAAGAGGCGGTAGAGGATGTTCCTAGTCTTGTGGATCTCTTCATCCAGCTCTTCGGCGATGATGAATTCAGAAATATGCTTCTTTCCCTTGATGTAGAAGACAAAAGGCAGCGCTTCCTCTCCAACAAGCTCATTGACGACGTATTCTATCTGTTTTTTGGTGACTCCCATAGTGGATTCCTTCGAGATATTACTCCCAAACATATTCTGTCATGCAAACCTACCCCCAAAGGCATGTTTCCTTAAAGACAGTTATCCTTTCTTGATGATGGTTATTTATAAATTTTGCGATTTTAATGCGGATTTTCGTATACCAAAAAGAGAAGGCACTGGACGTAGGTATATACTGTATATGTGCTATATGTTTATAAAAATTATGAATATGAATTATTCTTGTTGCACCAGCAGTCTGTCTCCAGATGTAAAGCCTCGGACTGGTTTGTATGTTCCACGTGTTGGATTGGTTCTTATGCCGTATGTTCCATACGGCCTCCAATGCTAAGGAATGCAGGCACTCATTTAATTGTTTTGATATTGACTATTGTCATGGAATATGCCTTCCCAATGAATATTCTCTCGCAACTTACTCACAATTAACAACAATTTACTGCCCCCCTTGTGAGTAATTGTCAAGACGGAGAAAACAAAGATTTATAAATACTAACAGTTTACTAACAATTACTATCAACTAACAATCAAGACTGTGAGAAAGATGGAAATAGAGAAAATTCGAGAATTGCTGAAGCATCCCGAATCGTCTGACCTAGAATTCAAAGAATCCTTGCACGGCCAACAAGAGGTTTCAGAAATCATCTGCGCCTTTGCCAACACAGAAGGCGGAATGCTAATCATTGGCGTGGATAATAAAGGAACTGTCGTCGGAATGAAGAAAGATGCTGATGAAATCCAACAACGGCTTTCAGCCTGCGGACAAAGCGTCTCTCCCGCTCCGCTCATGGATGTGGGCACTGCTTTAATTGACGAAAAGCGAATTGTGTATGCTAGAATCCACAAGACGGACAGCACCAACTTTCACATGTACAAGAACGTGGTGTATATCAGGCGAGGTAGCACGACGATGAAGCTTGACGGCGCTGCAATGGTTGAGTTCCTCAAGACCAGGCAGATACTCTGCTTTGACGACCTGACTGACAGGGCGCGGATTGAAGACATAGATGAGAGGAAGATACAGCAGTATCTAGAACGGATAGGAAATGAGGGTTACTTGAAGGGACACACGATAATAGATCTTCTCATCTCTTTGAACCTATTGACTGAAAACGATCATGCGAAGATAAAGAATGCCGCCACACTCTCCTTCTCGAAAGTTCCCCAACATTGGTTCCCCCAAAGCGAGGTAAAAATAGCGAAATTCAGCGGGATAGAACCGATAGATGTCATCAGCCACGAGGTTCTGGAAGGGAGCCCCTCAGAACTCATTGACAAGACATATGCATTCTTGTTGAAAAACATCTCAAGGTAGATGAAACTCAACGTCGATTCTCCTCAGATCGGAAGAGCG
>JAGVFV010000114.1 GCA_020057445.1 archaeon
AAACGAAAAAACCCAGTCATGGGGTTCGGTGAACCGTATATAGAATCAGTTCGGGTCTTCAATCCGGAAATCATATGCCCGCCAGCGTCGTTCTTTAAGTTCCTCGACGATTTTTACCTTGTTTTTGATGGTTTTATAGTACTTTTTGACGTTTTTTATGGGAATGATGATCTCCACATCATAACCTTTTTTCATCTTTGGGAATTTCCTGAAGTATTTCTGTGAGTCATATCTTCCTTCACCCCAGAAGTTCAGTATTGCATTTCCTTTCTTGACGACAAGGTAATTTCCTGGGTTGTCATATATGATATCAAAACCTATGCTTGAGTAAAAACGTTTGACAGGGTCGAATGCAGTGACATGGAGTTCTATGGATGTCGCTGTCTTCATGATCTTCTGGAGATTCCGGATTTGAGCAGGTGTTGGTTTCATTGCCTTGCTAACACATAGTAGAACGTCTCGAATATCGGCACGTTTGAAGTGACAGATAAGAACAGCGCGTCTAGCTCGTCGCAGATGTCCTTGATCTCGTAGATGTGGCCATAGAGGCGGTCTTTGTAGTCTTTTCTCATGCGCCTGGAGAAGTAGGTCTGTATCTTCCTGTCTGATTCTGCATCCTTGAGTATGACGTCTCCTTCGAAGTCGAGGTTCTTCTCGATGGAATCGAGCACCTGGATGATGATAAGGTCGTTTTTCTTGTAGGCGTAGAGCGTCTCCCGTATCTGTTCGATGTCGTAGAGGAAGTCGGAAATGATGATGACAAGGCTCTTTGAGGTGATCACGTTCTTGTAGCTGCGAAGGGACTGGTAGAAGTTAGAGTCTCCGGTTATCTTGAGGCTGGAGAGGTAATCGACGAGAGAGAGGAGCTGCGATACACCTTTTCGCTGCTTGTAGATGTGCAGGCTTGTGGAGAAGGTGGAGATCTCGAATTTTTCGTTGTTGCGCATGGCCATGTAGGAGAATCCGAGCGCGAGCATCGATGCGTATTCGAATTTTTTGGGGCTGCCTATTCCCATGCTCCCTGAAGAGTCGACGATGATGTGGACGTTTAAGTTCCTTTCTTCCTCGTATCGTTTGATGAAGAGCTTGTCTGTCCGGGCGTACACTTTCCAGTCGATCGCCCGAAAGTCATCCCCGGGGATGTATTCTCTGTAGTCCTTGAAGACAAAGCCGTGCCCGAAGTGCGGGCTTGCCCGTGCCCCCTGGAAGTTGGAATGAACGCGCTTCTTGAGCATGACGTTGAAGCGGTCGAGTTCCTTGAGGAAGCTGATGTCGAGCATTGTCTTATTTCGAGAGGAGGATCTTGATGACGTCGTCTGTCTTTTTGCCTTCGCGCTCTGCCTTGAAGTTGAGGATGATGCGGTGGCGAAGAACAGGGTATGCCATCGCCTCGATGTCTTTCTCTGAGACGAATTTCCTGCCGTGGAGTAGTGCGTGCGCTTTGGACGCGAGGATGAGCGCGATCGTCGCCCGGGGACTTGCGCCGTATTCGATGAGCTCTTTCCTGTTCCTCGTGCCGGTGACGATGTCGACGACTTTTTTCTTCAGGTCGTCAGCGATGGGAACTTCCCTTGTGAGCATCTGCAGGTTCTTGAGTGAGGTCTTGTTGAGGAGCACGCGAAGTTCGGGAGTCTGGGTGTTTGTCGTGAACCTGTTGAGTATGTCAAGCTCTTCTTGCGCAGTCGGGTAGTCGACCTTGATCTTGAAGATGAAGCGGTCGGTCTGGGCCTCGGGAAGAGGGTATGTCCCTTCCTGGTCTATCGGGTTTTGTGTGGCAAGTATGAAAAAGGGAAGGTCCAGGGGGAATGTCTGGTTTCCGACGGTCACTTGGCGTTCCTGCATCGCTTCGAGGAGTGCTGACTGTGTCTTTGGCGTCGCCCTGTTGATCTCGTCTGCAAGGACGATGTTTGCAAATATGGGTCCTTTCTGGAATTTGAAGACTTTTTTTCCCTTGTCTTCTTCGATGACATAGGTCCCGACGATGTCTGAGGGTATGAGGTCGGGCGTTGATTGTATCCTTGAGAATTGCAGGTCCATGATCTGGGCAAGGGTCTTGACCATGAGCGTCTTTCCCATGCCAGGGTTGCTCTCGAGGAGGGCGTTACCGTCGCAGAGGATGGATATGATGATCTGGTCGACGACATCATCCTGTCCGATGATGACTTTTGCAATCTCTTTCTTCAGTGTTGCAAAGACGTCTTTGAGCTTGTCGATGTCTCCTACTCCTTCTATCTTGACCATGGCGATACCTCTATTTATTTATTTTTTTCAGGTAAAATGCGTTGACGAGCTCTGATTCTTCCGGCCGCTTCGCGCCGCTCGCCCCTGCGCCTTTCGGCGTGCCGATGTCGACCGGATAGGTGTTCCTGTTGAGCGTTATCCCTTCTTCTTCTTTAAGCTTGTTCATGTCGAGTTCGCTCATGGAAGGGTTGACGTCGAGCTGTATGAGCTCGTTTCCGAGCTTTGCGATGCTGACGTCGCCGTAGATCTCGTCGCTGTTCTCGAGCTGCACGTCGTCGAGCGTGACCGGGGGCAGGTCTGATGTGGATCCCGACCGAAGCGTGAGCTTGCTGAAGGGGATGTTGATGCCGTTCCACGTCACCGTAGACGTGAAGATGGAGCCGATGATGAGGCCTCCGATGATGACTGTCTTGATGATGAGGGTGTTGTAGCTGACCATGTTCCCTGAATAGATCCGTTTTGCCTTCTGGTATATCTCTTGGTGGAGCGCCTTCACCATGATATTGTCGTCTTTTTGCGTGTCTTTTGCTGTCCGCAGCATCTCGCGGACTTCCGGGTTTGCGTCTTCGATCTTCTTGAGTGTCATTCCTGCGTAATTGATGTAGGTGTTGATGATGAGGAAGAGGACGCCAAGGATGAAGGCGTAGAGCATGGGTAGGTTCAGGATGGAGAAGGCCATCATGAGCAGGAGGAAGAAGATGAGGGCGTTCAAGAATGCGCGAAGGAGGGATATCTTGAGGGATTCCATGCGAAGCTCGAAGAAAAGGCGTTCGATTCCCATCAGCAATCATCCTCTGCAGCCCCTTCTTTGACCAGGAGGCAGTTTATTTTTTGCTTGTAGGAGGTGATGTCTGCCGCCTGTTTGTTGACCGTCGCCTGGGATTGGGTGTACTTCACCTGGAGGTCGTCTGCCTGCGCTTTTGCGTCGGTGTAGAGGCGTTCAGTCCTGTCGAGGAGGGTTTTTGTCTTCTTGAGCTCTTCTGATGTGGATTCAAGCGTCGTCTTTGTCTGGTCAAGCTCGGTCTCTTTCTGCTCGTAGATCACGTCGTATGTCTTGACGTCCCGTTCGGTCTGGTTGAGCCTGCTGAATGCCAAGTCAAGGGCGTTTCTCGTGCCTGCAAGTTCTTGTATGCAAACCGACAGGTTCTGCGTAGTGTTGGTCGCTGTCTCGGTGATGGATTGGAGGTGGCGTTGGTAGAGGAAGACGTACGCTATCCCTATGATGACGAGGATGAGGATGAAGAGGAGGAGGAAGAGGTTGACGTTCTTCTTGATGAGGGATCCTTCTGGATGCTTGATGTCGTGGACTGGTGATGGCGGGACTTTGT
>JAGVFV010000021.1 GCA_020057445.1 archaeon
CCGAAGGAGGCGGGACACTTCCCGAAGCTGCGGCTTTTCCAAAAAAAGGGAAAAGCGCCTCATCTCTTCATTTTTAAAGAACAGCATTCTTTTTCACGTCCGCTTCGCATTCATCATAAACACGAGGATGAACGCGATTGGCATAATCACAAAAGCAGTGCTTGCAGCGATGACCATGAAGAATGTCGACAAACCTGCCTCTTCTGCAAGATACGCGCCAAGAGGGATCAGGACCAATAAGGGAAGGAGTGATGCGAAACTGAGAGAGCTATAGTATTTCCTGCGTTCCTCCTCATCCATCAGCCTTTTTGCAAGAAGGCTCATGGCAACACCGACGATGACCGCACCCATGACCGAGATCGCGTTCGCGATTCCCACAGTCAGCAGATTCAGGTTGAACACGAGAGTGAATGGCATGAATGCCATGAGTATGATGCCAAAGACGATCATCGGAGCGACCCCGATCGCCCGCTCAATCCTCTTCGTCAGCACCGGGCCGATGAAGCTCACCAGAAGCGCGACACCAAAGATGACCGCCACATTCATGAAACCGCCAAACCCGACCGACTTGAACTGCTTGTAGATGTAAATGCCATAATACGAATTCCCGAGAAGCTGCACCACAGTGATCAGGATGGAGAGCAAGAGCAGCAAGAACACGAGCCGCTTCTTGAACACCTTCATGTTCTCCTTCATCTTATTGAAATAGACACCGATGAACTTCGACAGGCGGAATTGCTTCTCTTGAGGCTTATAGTCCAAGTAATTGATGAAATAGCCGGAAAGGATGAATGCGAAAGCTGAAATCTCAAATGCGAGCAAATACCCGTACACCGGATACCTAGCGCCAAGCACATTCACCGTCATCCCATCAAGAGGGATCTTATCCATCAGATAGGCAGAGATAAAGAACGTCAGCATGGTGATCAGGATCCCGTAGTAGCTGATACGCACAAGAAAATGCGTCATCTTCTCCTTCCTTATAGTCTCCCGGATGATCTTGTTGTAGAAGTCACCGTAGCTCACGACACCGATCGCGCCAAGGAGAAGCGAGAGGGAAAACAGCCAGATGAGCTTCATCTTGATGCCGACAGCCATGAACAGAAAAGAGAACCCGAAGAGAATGCCTGACTTGCTGATGAATCCCTTGGAGAGATCATGCACGTTCGAATATTCATGGATGAACGACGATAAGAAGATGGACAGCAACGACTTCAAGCCGTTCATGAGCCCGATCAAGAAATACCCCGCCCCGATGAGATAGAACAGGATATTGACGAACTGGTGAGTCACAAACCCGTACCCGATGCGATCGAGGATCTCCTTCCAGCTGAAGATCTTCACTGCCTTTTCCTGGCCAGTCTGGCCTTTCGACCTCTTGGTGATGCGAAAGATGGCCTCATCAATGTCTTTTTCCAGATAGCCCTGCTTGATGAACTTCTCGCGCAGCTCCTCCAAAGAATTGTAGTTATTGACTTCCTCTTCGACACGCTCAACCAAGTCCTCTGGCATGATAAAAACTGAAGGAGTGTCTTTTATAAAGTTATTGTTTTGCCACCCTCCTGAAATTACCACTCTGCACTCGATGCAAGAACGACAGAATTATCCATCTCATCATTGCGAAAGAGCACGCGCTGCTGCATAAGAAAAATTATGTACGAAAGTTTTATAAATATGCCAATGCAGGATAAATCTTGAGAGCAATGGGATTACTGACATCACTCTCACTCAAAAAAGAGGGGAGACTAACTGAAAAATGGACATATGACTCTAAGAGTAGCCTTCTTTGCGGACCCTCTGTGAGCAATCTCAACAACGACGGCGATGAATCGATTGTCATCGCGACAAAAAACGGCACGATCATCTGCCTGGACGAAAATGCCTCCCTCAAATGGGAATTTCGCATCTCAGAAAAAATCGATAGTGTCGACCTCATGTTCCTCGAGGCAGAATCCATCCACAGCATCCTCACGCCACCACAGGCCTATGACATCGACGGCGACGGGAAAAAGGAGATCATCTTCGGCACGCAGCTTGGAACCTTATACGTCCTTTCCTCCCAAGGAAAACTGCTCTGGAAATTCGCCACGGGATCCGCAATCCGCGGGGGAGCGCTCTCCTGCGACATCAATAATGATGGAAAGATGGAAATCATCTTCGGATCAGACGACAAGAAGCTCTACGTGCTGACGAACAAGGGAAAGCTCCTTTGGACCCACACCCTTTCCTGCGGCATACAGACAACCCCTGCCGCCTCACAGAAACAGCGCTCCATCGTCTTTGGCGATGACGACGGCAACATCAACTGCCTCTCTTTTGAAAAAAAGATACTCTGGTCCTACCAGACCGGAGGAAAGATACTTGCAGAGCCCACCATCGCCACGCTCTCAGGCGAAGATGGTGAACTCATCTTCTGCGGATCCACAGACAACAAGATCTATGCCCTTGACTTCCAAGGCAACCTGCGATGGGCCTTCCAGACCCAAGGCTCAATCCTTGCCAAATGCATTGTCGCAGATATCGACGAGGATGGCATTACCGAAATCCTTGTCACCTCTTGCGACAATTCTGTCTACATGATCTCCCGCGACGGGGAAAAGATCTGGTCCTACCAGACCGACTTCTGGATCGGATCGCCGCCCGTCCTCATGGACATCGACAATGACAAGCATGCCGAAGTCATCGTCGGAAGCTATGACCACAATCTCTATGTCCTCTCAGGTGAAGGAAGCTACGTCCTTGACCACATCCCAGGCCTCTCCAACATCATCCACCAGGCAGGGCATTATGCAGATATCCAGACGCAGGACCCTGGAGAGAACATCGGCAAGAAAATCTGGCAATACGGATTTTCTGACATCATCATGGGCATAGCCCATACTAAAAAAGATCTGATTGTTGCTGTGAAGACCGGGAAAATAGTCTGTCTTTCCCACACGAGGTGATACTAATGGTTGAACAAATCGTCGCACGAAAAGAGGATATCAAGCGCATCAAGACCTACATTGAAGGATTCGACGAGGCATTGCAAGGAGGAGTGCCGCAGAGGCATATCACCCTCGTCACAGGCTCTGCCGGAACCATGAAAAGCTCGCTCTGCCTCAACATACTCTACAACGAGGCGCTCCATGGCGTCACCGGACTCTACCTCTCGCTTGAACAGTCCCACGCATCACTCATCAACCACATGATCAACATGGGCTATGACTTCTCGAAAGTCAACCTCGTCATCATCAAAGACCTCTCCAAGATACAGGCGAGCATCGCCTCAATAAAAAACAACAAGGCAGGAAGCCTCGTCCTCGTCGATGTCGCCTGCATCAGGAAAGAGATCAAAGAAGTGAAAATCGACGAAAACCGCTCCTGGCTCAACGTCCTCAAGAACATCGTCATGAAGATCAAGGCAGAGACGCCCTGCGAGCTCTTCATCCTCGACTCGCTAAAAGCCCTCTATGTGCTCTCCAAATTCCAGAACCCGAGGATCGAGCTCTTCTACATATTCGAGTTCCTCAGGGACATGGACCTCACCACATTCCTCATTTCAGAGATCCCGCCAAACGCGGAAAAATACGGGGAATACGATGAAGACTTCCTCGCAGACGGCATCATCCACCTGCGGCTCACACCCTTCAGACGAAACATCGTCCGCGAAATCTCTGTCGTCAAGATGAGGACGACCGAATGCAACAACGACGTGTTTTCCCTCGAGTTCAAGAACGGGAAATTCAAGGCGCTCTACGGCGGACAAAACCCCCTCCTCTAAGACTTCAAGTACGTCCTGACAAAAAGACGGCGAAACAGAAGGATAAGCAGTCCTGCAACGACATACATGATCACCGCGATGATCACCGCATTCTCGACAAAGGGTAGCCCGCTCAGCGTGACCGTGCTGCACATAGACGCGTTTGTCACCGTATCAAACTCGCAATCAGACTTCGTCGTCATGACAAGGGCGAGCATGCCTCCGAAAAAAAGACCCATCCATACTGAAATGAAGAGAAGAGTTGGCCGAAGGAAACGAAAAAAGCGAAAGACCCTTATCAGGATAGGACCTATTCTCGAAAGGATGTCTTTAAGCGTCATTTCACGATGAGCTTTGTCCTTGCCTTCACTCCCTTCGCCTCACAGGGATACTCGTCAGCGATCACGAACGTGCCTTCTTCTGCCACAAACTCGGCATAATTGACCTCCTTTCCCCTGACAGAAATCTCCACATCCATGCCACGGACGGCAATACGATGCGTCAGGCCGGAAGGATCATAGGTTGTCGCTTCCAGACGGATGCGATCGCCCGGCTTTGCGACAAACACTGCAGGAGTGAGGGCACAATCCTTCGAGATTATACTGAATGTGCGCTCAGTCCCTGTCGGAACAGCACCATCATCAAAGACAACATACCCTGTCATCCCATCAGATGACACAGGACCAGATGTCACCAGGATCCCAGTAAGAACGATAAGAACAACCCCCACTGCCAGAGCAAGAGTATATGAACGCAACCAAGGCATCTTTTCTTCCATGCATATCACCCGTACCTTCTCCAAACGACGCCCAGTTATATAAATATTTCGCTCAAGGGGTAGCATTGAAAAGTTCCGGTAGCAGCATCAGTCGAGCCATGACAAAAATCCACATCCGATGAGGTGCGGGGGATGCCCCCTCGGTCACAGAAATGCAGACATTTCTGGGACTCATAGCAATCTTCGATTGCAATGAGGGTGCACCGGATGAGTGTGGAGAAGAGCGGACGGCGAGAAGCTGCTACCGGCTTCCCGAAAGGAAGTTTTCAATGCGACCGCTCAAGGGCAAGAAGCATACGTGCTGAGGCAGTTCCTCGCTCCCGTCCATCGACTGGGGGATATTCAGGGAGAGCGCACTCCTGGTTTCACTACATCCCACTTGTGCATTTCGTAAAGCTTATAAATGCCGCTCTCTCAAATGCCAGAAGAGGTGAGCATCATGAAAGACCACTACTTACCGTTCCTCGCGATCGTTGCGCTTGTCGCGATCGTCGCGATCGTCATCCTTGTCACACTCATATGAACCATGGCAGACTTCCGTAAATTATTGATCGTATTCATCATCACAGTCCTCTTCACAGTCTTTGTCTTCTCCCTCAACGCGGCAGTCAACGAAAGCCCGAAATATGAGAATTATTGCAAAGGGAATTACGGGATGACAAAACCAATCCCTGCAGGATACATGGAGAGCAAGAACTGCTCGACCTTCGTAGTCCCTGACGCAGACAACGCAGCATGCATCGCACGATCCGGCAACATCGAATACACGTATGATTCCAACAATTGCGCGACCGGATTCGCCTGCAACACCTGCCAGCACGAGTTCAACCTTGCCCAAGAACGATACAAGTTCTGGCAATTCATCATCGCAGCGGCATTCGGCCTCGTCGCCATTATCGTCGGCCTCTTCATCCCTGGCGAGAAAGACTCGCTCAACGAATCATTAAGCCTCGGATTCCTCCTCGGAGGACTCATCACCCTCTTCATCGGCACAGCGCTCTCCTTCACGACACTCTACAAGTGGCTTCGGCCAGGCATCATACTCGTCGAACTCCTCATCGTCATCTTCATCGCGTACAGGAAATTCAAGACGAAAAAGTAACAAAATATAAAAACCCCTCCTCGTTTTAGACGTCCTATGCATCTTCGGGAACAGCCACACTGCACAAACTGC
>JAGVFV010000007.1 GCA_020057445.1 archaeon
AAACTTCCTGCCAGATAAAATGATAAAATAAGGTATACTTTGAGATATAGTCATCATAACCATCCATCTTCTTAATCACCATCTGATAGTAAAAAAAGGGAAACCTTTAAAAAGGAAACGACGATACTTTCAACCAGGGGAACTGATATGAAAGGAGCCATCCTAGCACCCGAATTCATACCCACATGGGGAGGAGTAGGAATCTATACCGTGGAATTGGTAAAGGAACTAGCTTCAAAATTTGCGTGAATACTATGGACATGAACGATGCAAAAGGTCCTCATCTGACAAAGGCTCTTGTGCTCGCAGGAGGGTTTGGGACACGGATGAACGAGCTTACGAAAGACATTCCAAAACCCATGCTTCCCTTACTTGGAAAGCCAATTCTCGAATACACCATCGACCTGTGCAGGAAGTATGGGATTACAGATATCGGCATGAGCATCCATTATCATGGCGACAAGATCAAGGAATATTTTGGTGATGGTAGCAGGTTTGGTGTCAGGATCGTCTATTTGGAGGAAGACATCCCCCTTGGCACAGGAGGGGTGTTGCGGCTCCATAAATCCTGGTTTGACAGGACTTTCCTCATGTGCAATTCAGATGAGCTGAAGGACATCAACCTCAAAGCAATGCATGAACAGCATGTTAAAACAAAAGCTCTCGGGACGATCGCATTGACTTCAGTTTCAGATCCCTCGCAGTATGGAGTCGTCGCGATGGACGGGACGAAGATCCTGCGATTCGTGGAAAAGCCAAAGAAAGAGGAAGCACCATCCCACTTCATCAACGCAGGACTGTACATACTCGAACCGAGCGTTACTGGCATGCTTCCTGAAGGATTTTGCATGGTAGAAAAAGACCTTTTTCCAACACTTGCGACCCAGGGGAGGCTGTATGGATTCAAGTTCAAAGGGCAATGGTTTGACACAGGAACACCAGAGCGATACAAAACAGCCGAGAAGTGGGAAGGATTCAAGGAAACGGCATGAAAGAACAAAACATAACATTTACGTCTTTTGTTCATCCCTATTTAGCTCCCTTTTGTTACCAGACTCATTCTAGTAACTGCCCTTTCCTGCATCAGTAAAATCTATAAATTAAGTCATATTAATGCTGAATTGAATGGGTAAGTCCAAGGAAACGCGTGTACCCTGAGGTGCACATTCATGCTTTCTTTGGGTCCATTTATCTCCATAATTTTTGAAAGAAATCTATTTTTGCTTAAGCTGCTTTTGGAGATTATTGAGATATTTGATGAATTCAGGGATGAATCGGACGAACCCGTCATCGAGTGGTCGGAGCAGAAGCTGTTCTTCTTCTCCCAAGATGAATCCTCGAATGTCAAACGCGTCAAGGTTCTGCACGTATTTATCGTATTGCAGCACGAACCTTGTCTTATCAAGGATCTTTTCCTCCAGTTTCTCAACATCTATCTTTTCAGCCTTTGCAATGAGATACACATCGATGAAGTCCCGACTTTTTATGCCTTTTCGTGTCAGGATCGCCCTGATTTTCTCTATCAATATCTCGCGTATGTCATAACAGTCCACATGGATCCCTTTAAGCAAGTCTTCCTGTCCCGGGAAGAGCAGGCGAAGCTCTTTATCGTTTATCCCATACCACACTGTCCTTGCCTTCCTCATCCTGATCGCAAGAAATACCTTTTCCACAAAATTGATCTGTATCTTGATGAATTGCTCTGTCTTCGTCACCACCGACACGTACCATAGCTTGAACGTCACCATCTTGTTGCTGCCGCCGAACTCGACATATCTGTTATCTGCCTTATTCGGCTGGAATGCGCAACCGACCTCTTTTGCTATTTTTGCGAGTTCTTCTGAAAGGGAATCTATCTTTCTCGAGAGTTGCTTCCTTAATTCCTTTTGACTATGGCCAGTCACCGTTGCCTGGTCTTTGTAGGTGAAGTCAAGATCTTCGGAGAATCTGTAATAGCCAAGATAACACTTGATGAGGCAGGTTCCTCCCTTGAATATATACTGCTTGCCAAGATCTGATGCGGAGAATCGGAGGAGTATTCTGTGCAGAAAGATGTCTTTCTCAAGCAAAATCTTGCTCTTGATGCCAAGATTCCCCGCCAGGTAGTCGATAAGCTCTTTCATAGACTTGCGATAAACCTCTCCGTCGATACGGTGTATGTTTTTGCGTACCGTCTGAGCGTTTCCATTGAGCAATGATCCAACAATGGGATGATGCTGTTCTTTATCTCCGCATCCGTCTTCCCCCTATATTTGGAGAGATACACCATGTCAAGGACTGTTTTTTCAAGGCTTGCATACCTCAATTTGCCATTTTTCTTTATTCCTGTCTTCGTGAGACTTGATTTCACCTTGATGAACCGCACCTTGTTTCCGAGGATCATCATCGGATTTTTCCTGAAGATAGCATCATTGATGATGGTGTCTGTCGTGAAGAACTCGTGGGTGGCGTGGTTCATCCTTATTGCGGATTCCATGCCAAGATACCAGTTCTTGACCTTCTTCATCTTCAGAGCCTCGGCGACCGCATCCAAGTGATTCACCTCTATCTTTTTCAGTTTCCGCTCGCCGATGTTCGGCTTGTAAAATATGCCTTTCAGGATACGGTAGACATGCCTGTGCCTCGTAAGATAGCCGATTGCCGCATAATAATCCAGCCCTATGATTTCGCAATAGACTCTTATCTCTTCGCCTGAGAGATATCTCTTTTCCATCATGTCCAACTTTTTCACCAGCAGATCATATGTCATTTTTATCACATATTATGACAATAAGTATCATATTGTAATATAAAAATGTTTTGGTTATGTGGTTCATGAGTAACGCATAAACAGCATGTGCAGTCCTTTATCTGTTCTTTCCCACGAAAAACCGGAAAGAACACGGGAATAATTTTCTTTTCATCCTTAGAACTCAAGGAGGGTACACATTGTACCCCTGCCCTCAGTCAGGATAGAATGGTCGACATTGAGCAACGGAACTCTTGGTGGTCAGAAAGGTGGTCAGATACTGATTGAACTTCATTTTTGGTATGCACACAAT
>JAGVFV010000006.1 GCA_020057445.1 archaeon
AACGGCCACTGGATCTCGATTTGCCCGTCGCGCTGGAAAGTGAACAAGCCAAACCAGCTCATCTACACATTCGACCTTTTCGGGACGATCAACCGAGAGAAGACAGCCACAGACAGTATCATCCTCGAATTCATGGTAGTCTACAGGGAGAATGAAAAAGAGCCGTTCCAAGTGACAGGTTTCCTGAAACCCGCAAAGATCCCACTCCTCGACCCTGACCTAGAAAGGCACTTCAAGGGGAACCATGAGTCATTCCTCAACCTCATCACCATCCTCTTCAACGCCATGTCGAAACAGGACCATAGATTCAAGGATTTAAGGATGCATGAAGAAGAAGCCGCAGAAGCGACACAAAAAATCAACCCTCCTCCGAAAATGCGGGAAACAGCATCTAACGAAGGGCATCCTCTCATCAAGATGATCGGATTCCTCAACAACACGGTCGATGACCTGAAAGCTGAGACGCAATGGAGAGGATTCATCCCCAGGAAGGAAGGCATCAATCTTGTTCTGTACGGCGAGGAGATCAGTCTCATACGATTCGCGAGAAAAACAGTCCCGTCGATAGATCAGGACATCAATCAGCCGATCGTCGGGACGACCAGGACAGTCATCGGAAAGGACGACCGCTTCATCGAGAAATCCATGATGGTGAACTGCTATGGTCAGAGTTTCGCGTTCACCTACACCTACCTCAATCCTGAAAATCAGCTGACGCTCACCATGCGCGTCAATGATATGGTCGCAATAGAAAAATCAGAGAAAGTGACCGCGCTCACCCAGGACATGATTAACACACTCGTGAACATGCTCACGCGGGAATGCATAAAAGATATCAACACAAAAATATAAAAAATTCAAAAAAAAATTTCTAATCAATCCACCACGGATACGTGATGTCCGTCTCGTACGGCAGGGTGATGGAATTCAGCTCGTCAAGATCATTCGCAAGGTCATTGATCTTGATGAACTTGGTCGAGATGGTGTAGAGGTTGTCATCCATGTACAGGCTTCGCTGCACCGTCGCCTGGTTCCACCAGCTCACATAGTCTGACGTCTGCGACGAATGTCTTACCTTCCCGATCTCTGTGAATCCTGACGACGTGACCTTGTACACGTACGCGCCGTTCCAGACGCTGTTCGAGTACTGCCACTCGCTCTTCTTCTGCCGCTCCGTCACTTCAGTCACCGGAAGCACGAGGAGGTTCTTCTCCTTGCTGAAGAGGAACGCTTTGTGGTCGTGCAGCACCGGGCTGTCTGAGCCTGCCACGCCGATCTCGACGCTGTCGATGAGTTTCGGATGCTCGACATCGCTCACGTCAAACATCGCAAGCTTGACGCCAGCGGTTGACGTGCCGCCCCAGTCGTTGCTCTCCGTATCCTTGCCGACACCGATGATATGTGTCGCGTCATACGGGTGGAGATAGTCGCTGTAGCCCGGGATCTTGAGCTTCCCGAGGACCTCTGGGCTTTTCGGGTCGGAGAGGTCGATGACGAAGAACGGGTCGATCCTCTTGAACGTCACCATGTACAGGCGATCGCCCATGAATCTCGTCGAATAGATCGTCTCATCAGGCGCGATTCCGGTAAGTTCCCCTATCCTGTCCATTTTCTTATCGAGCACGTAGACGTTGTTGTGCGTTATCCTCTTCTTCACCCAGAGATCGACCGTCGTCGCGACGCGAAGATTGCCGTCGAACTCGTCGAGCGAGAACTGGTTGAGAAGGCGTCCGTAGACCTCTCCCTTGCCGACATAATCAAATTTACCTTCGTTGATGCCGATCTTCTGGATGATGGTCTTCGAATCCTCAAATGCCTTCTTCGTGTCATATTCTTCTAACGCGTCAGTCATGTCGGTGAGCATGTCCTTGTACTCTGCCTGCAATGATGCATCGTCCTTTGCGTCCTCGAAGAACGTGGAGAGGACATCGGATATCTTTCTCCACTCATCCTGCTCTGGCAGTTCCTGGTCGAGGACTGCATGTATGTCCTCTTTAAGCTGACCCTTCAGGCGGGGCGCGACAACCTCAGTGAACCTTTTCCTGTTGTCAACATTGCCATATCCCCTGCATCCCCACCAGCACCAAAATTGCTGCTTCTGGTAGGCGATGTAGACATTATCCGTCGACACCATCAATGTGTTCGAATAGCCCATCATGAGCGTCATGCTGTCCACATACTCTCCTGTCGTGATGTCTACAGACGCAAGCGTGTTGAACTGGTAATTCTGCTCCGGATTGTCAAAATAATAGATGTGCGGCCGGATGATGTCGCCTCCCATCTTGACCATAGGTTCGGGGATGCCACCATAATATACTCCTTCCTGCGTGACGATGTACATCATGCCGTCGATCATGCGCGACTGATAATAGCCACCGGTGATCCTGATCGTCTTCATCAGGTCCGGATTCTTCCTGTCAGAGACATCATATATGTATATGAATGTGATCGGCCTGTAGGATTGCTGCGGCTGGATATCATACGTATTGAACGTGTACGTCTGCTCATTCCCTTCGACAAAAAGCGCGAGCCTGTCGCCGTCGATGAACAGCTGTTTTGGCTGCACTGATGACGCATAGTCGTCCTTGACCGTCTCCACACCCTTGATCTTCGTGTCAGACACGATCTTCGCGTTCTCTGCAGCATACGCGTCGACGATCAGCAGGTGATCCTTCTGTATCATGTAGATATACCTGCCGTCATTCTTCACATAATCGCCCTCGTCGACATCCGCGACCTGGACGTTTGTCTGGGAATAATCAGTTGCGCTTCGCCCGCCTGCTGCTTGGGGAGCCGCAACACCTTCAGCCATAGAATCAGTCATCATCACCTT
The DNA here is from genome assembly GCA_020057445.1 of archaeon. Lineage (GTDB taxonomy): Archaea > Nanobdellota > Nanobdellia > Woesearchaeales > JAHJEM01 > JAHJEM01. Next base: position 2,834 of record JAGVFV010000006.1, read on the forward strand.
CTTGACCATGAGAGAGCTTCCACCATATGATCCTGTCTGGCCTGCTTGCCCTTGCTTTGCAAGGAATGCTTCCACCTCATCTATGCTCTTGAATTCCTTGAATTCCTGCGTCGCAGGAGTCGCCTCTGCAGGGATCTCCTCAGTCAAGTTTGTGCCGCCTGATAGCGTGCCGCCATGTGTCCCGCCAGTCGTATCTGTCGTGCCATCATCAGGAGGTCCCGGAGGAGTGGCTGGCGTGCATGCCGCAATGGCAAGTAGTGCAATGATTCCAACGATCCAGATATAATTAGTGCGTGTCATAACAGACCTATAAGACCTGCTTTTATAAATATGTTGCTAAGATATCAACTGAGATTGATACTATCAACGCAAGTGAGATTGATGCTATCAACTACCAATTATGGTCTGCCTGGTCCCATCCGAGGGCATCGCATACCGAAGTCGGACTTGTTAAGCTCATCATCGAGTCAGGCAATCCTCCTTGAAAGCCGCACGAGCTAGTCAACACCTTCATCGAACCGTCGAACCTGCCCATCTTTATCGTGCATTGCGTCTCATACGGGACAAGCTCGACGTACTTGCACTTCGCGACCATGATGACCGCATCGCACGCAGGCGTATCTTTCCTCCCTTCCGCATCAGCAGCGACTTTTTCAGATTCGCTCAGGACATGCGTCATGACGCAGGAAAAATCAGGGCAGGCTGTCCCGTTCACCACAGGATCGCAATATGCCTGCACCTCTGTTTTCTTTTCTTGAGAACCCGTCTTCCCACCCTGCTCCGAGCAGGAAGCGACAAAGGCCATGATGACAATTAACACTATAAGACCTTTTCGCATGTTTCAGCCAAAAGACGCTCTGCTTAAATATCTTTTGAAAAGTGGCGGCAAAGTATTATATATTTGTGCATCTCAAACCAGCCCATGCGCATACAATACACTCTTTTATTCATCATCACTGTACTCCTCATCACATCTTGTGTAAAAAATCCAGGGCAAGAACTGCAGGACGAGACGCAGAAACCTATCCTAGAGACAGAGGAAGTTCAAGCACCAGTGGAGGTGACAGGCATGCAAATCATCTCAGACAATTTCAAGAACAGGGGAGACATACCCTTAGAATTCACCTGCCAGGGAAAGGACATCTCCCCGCATCTCGCATGGACAGAGATACCGCAAGGCACAAGGAGCTTTGCCCTCTCTATCACAGACCCTGACGCCTACGGAAGGACGTGGGTCCACTGGCTTGTCATGAACATCCCTGCGAACGTGACAGAATTCCCAAAAGGAGCCCACGCAGGGATCCAGGTGCCAAACGACTTTGTCAAGCCAGGCTATGGTGGGCCATGCCCGCCGACAGGGAAACACAGGTACTTTTTTACGCTCTACGCGCTTGACGTCGAAGAACTCGGCACAGGAGTCAACCTGCTCAATTTCTTCGACAAGGTCGACACCCACATGATAGCGAAGGCGGAATTGGTGGGGATGTACCAGAAGAAATGAGTACATCTGTGGGCAATCAGCTATGTTCAGTCAGCAGTAAGCTGGGTTCTGATCCCTGCTTATAAGAATCCGCCCTTCCTTCTATACCTGTCCAATTCCTGTTCTTCCAAGACAATGAGGTTCTTTAGGAATGCACGGCCAAACACCATGAAATCATGCACATAAGAACCTGGAATCTCGATGACACGCTCGATCGCCTCGCCATCCTTCAGTCCCAGATCATCAATCTTCTGGGCATATTTCCTTGCGATCGCGATATTGAGCTCTTTCGTCACATCCACGCCACCGAGCTTTGCCAATTTCTCGCCAAGAGTCCTCATCGCCTCGATCTGCTGTTCCCGGACAAGATAGAACTCTTCCAAAGTCCCATAAGTCTTCCTGACTACAGGGATCAGATGGTCAAGCGACCCGACAACAGCATCGATGGAGAGCTCATTCTTTCCTGCGTACGCGACGATCTCATGGGCAAGCTGCTCTCCTTTCTTATGCAACGCCGCCATCTCTTTATGGGATTCGCGCATCTCTGCGATCTTTTCCTTGAATTCATAGTTTCCGATATGGTTCTTCTTGACATACGCATCCAGGAGGTCAATGGCATACAAGAAAATGCCGCTCATCCCTTCCTTGTTGAACCTGTCGATGACATCCTCTGGCTTCACACCTATCTGCGTAAGGGACACCTTGACCTTATACTCCTTGAACTGAAAACCCATCCTACGTATCTTCTGTTCAATGAGTGAACGGACTTTCTTCTGAATAATGGGAGATGAACGTGTCGCATCATAGATCATACGCAGGTTATTGGTCATCTCCTCAGCAAGATTCAGCCCTCCAAGGACAAGATAAGGGATGGAGAAATTCACCAAGTCATGATTCGTCTCCAGCATCGCATTCCCGAAAGCCTCATTCACCCTCTTGGTCTTCTGCCGTCTCAAGGCGATCTTTGCCAGCCTCTCCTCGCGATTGCCATTCCCATTGACCAATCTTTTCGAGAGGTCTGACAGGATGGCATCTAATCCTTCAACACCCAGGTGCTCTGGGTCAAACTCGGCCATGCACGAGAGAAGTCATCCATCATTTAAAAGGGTTCTGAGGAAAAATGGACGGAATGGTGAAAAAAGGATACTGAGAAGTCCGGCAAGATGAACGGCAATATGCACGATCAAACTGCCGCTGACTGCGGTCTGCAATGAATATCCGATTCTTTTCCCTAAGATAAGTTTTATAAATCGTCATTTAATTCGTCATTACTTGACTGAGGTCAGCCACTGCTAACAGCTAACTGAACCCAGTTACGATGCCTCTAAGCTTCAGTGGTAGAGCGGGGAGTTACGCTCTCTCAGGGCAAAGTGGAATTTTTTTAATAGAACCAGTTTCGCCTCGGCTAACAGCCGACTGCGATCAGTCAAACGTGCCTCTATAGCTCAGTGGTAGAGCGCGTCCTTGGTAACTTTGTGCCGAGCGCAAAGGCTTAGCACGAAGTGCAAAGAGGACGAGGTCCCGAGTTCAAATCTCGGTAGAGGCTTTATTTATATATAAATTAATAAACCAATAAATAACAACATTTATTAAATAAATCCATCATTATATGATTATGGGAAACAATTATTGCAAGGAACTTAAAGAATTATTTAATGCAGCCCTTAGTGATTATGAACGCGGCTTGAAAGATGCAAATAAATTTCTTCGTGAAACTGGACCGAGAGTCGTTGAGAAACCTGCAAGACCAAGAACTTCGATGTTTGATGGCGGATCCCCTGAAGTGTCAAGACCTAGAGAGGCAACAGTAATTGGCGCATTAGAGATGCAAAATAGAGCTCATGAAAAATTCTTAGTTGCTCTTAGAGAAATTGAATCAAAAGTAAAAAGTAATGTAAACAAAATTCCGACGGGTCAAATATTTCCAGATAAGCACGACTCTTATTAAATGAGATTATTCAAGGAGGGCAGAAAACAGCCAAAAAGCTAATTTATTAATTTATCTATTAATAATTCCGGTAGAGGCTTACTGCTTTTCTGTAGCTGTAAAGAGGCTTTAACAAAGGCCAACGGCAAATATTTAAATAGTCCACGATAAAGGCAGATCCTGATGGAAGAAAAGGAACGGAAAATCATTTCCTGGATCTTTCTTGGGATGGGAGTGCTGCTAATTGCGCTTTACCTATTATGTTTAAAATTCATGCTCCCTTATACCAGAAGTCTTACGTCAAAACCTTTATTAGAAATACTCTATTACCTGTATCCTCAACTTGCAGGTTTTTCCGAGTTTGTGATGTTTTTTGGCATTGTTTCGCTATTTCTTCTACTATTTGGGGCGATATTCATCATTTTAGGACTTATTTTTCGGAAACGAGAAGCGAGGACTTTTGCAATTATTGTTTGTAGTCTCATTCTCGTATTGTATGCTTTCCTTGTCATCCCTCAGTCATTATGGGATTTAAGAAATCTCAATAACCCATGTAATCCCCCAGTGTCATCGGTTTCAGAAGATTCTGGTTCCGAGGGATATTCAATATCAGTCGAAACCATATATACTGATGGAGGAAAAATGTACATTGAAAATTGTAAGTCAAATGTTCGTCATCTTAAAGGGTACGTCATGGTGAATTCAGCTTTCTTGGTTTTCAATATTGGAATTATATTATTAATGATATTAAGGAGAAAGAATGACAAAACAAGCACCAATTAGTGGATTTCCCGACAGAGGCTTTCAGAACTTCTGGGCGTAAAAGTCAATATTAATTCGTGTCCAGATATGAGTATTAGTTTCTTTAAATACCCTGTCGTTTCGTTTTCCGAGGGACGGAGTCGAGGGTCATTGTCGGATTGAGAATATTTTCACCCTCGTATATTCAGCTCCGAAAAAATAATTTCCATGAAAACCTACCGCCGTGATAGGGTCATTATATTCCGTGATCTTCTGCATGGCAGGGAATGTGTATATGGCATCGTTTTCATATTCAATCCTGAGGAACATATGCTCGCTGCCGAGCTCAAGCAGGGTAATAGCCGCTCCCCAGTCATCTGTCCTCTTGAGAGCGAAAGTTTCGTCGTAGAGCTTCGTCCTAGTATCGCTCCTTGCCATAAGGTATCCGTTAGAATAATAAAGGCATTTTCGATCGGAAGGGAAAATACCACGTATGGTGTCAGTGAAAGCAGGTGTTATTGTCTCTGCATCGTACACAGTAAATCTCATATCCCTCGGGAGCTCTTCATTCCATTCAGGAAGAATGAGGTGTTGGTCTGTGGCAATGACTGTTTGAAATTGCCCTGTGGTGGGAATCGCATGTCTCGCCCGGATCGTCACAGCGAGCGGGTCGAGGACCAGAAGCTCATTCTCTTCTATCACATAGAGATTGTTGCTATTTGCGGCCAATCCATAGATAGGCGGAAATGCGTCAGTTTGCTTTACAAATGCGAATGTTGAGCTATCGTAGATATATGCGGCATGTGGATCATTATCTTGGTTGGTGTCAAAAGAAAATGCATTCTTGAAAAGATAGATGTAGGTTCCTGAATCTGCTATCAGGAAGTCTTTGAATGGGTTTTGCGCCGTTGCAATATTCGAGAATTCATTGACGTCCCATGCGAAGATATTCGAACTGCCATTGAGATATCTCGTGACGCCGATGATGAGATGGTCATTCATCAATGTGTTGTCTATGAGGCTCCCGGTTTCCAGCGTTGCATCGAGATGGAGAATCGGTTCGTTAGGATCGCGAAGGACATTGAGCTGAAAGCTCGCAGGTATCCCGTTGCCGTCGACAGTCACTGTCTCTTCCCCGGTCCATATGCCGTCGAGATTTCTAATGCAGATATCTGGCCTTTGGTAGTATGCCTGAAAATGGGAATTTGCGCTTGTGACCTGGATGGTTTTTGGGATTTCAGGGTCTGTGACAAGCCTGGCTTCGATATTTCCATAGATGATAGTGCCGTCTGGACTGTTCCTGAACACAGACTTGTCAGGTGAAAGAGAAACCCAGCTTGCGGGATTGTCGACTGGAGTGACAGTGAGGAGAAATTTTCCCACTTCTTCATTTGCAAGCACGCGGACAGTATCAGCTCCATTCCAATCCTCCTGGATACTGTTCAGGACAAGGCTTTTTCCATCAATTTTTAGGGAGAAGTTCGCATTCGGCAGAACCGAATAGGTGATCTGCTGCGAATAATGCACCTTGTCGGTGATATTCGGATAGACGATCTTTCCTGGAAGGGAATTCTCAGGGATTGATTGTGCAGACAGCACTTCCCATACAAGAGGTTCTATTTCTTTCGGATGCGTCGGCTCCTTTGTGCAAGAAAGGGAAAGGAGCATCGCTCCGCCGAGGAAGAGCGCGCCATTGCGCTTTATTGTGTTCCACACCTCAGTTGTTTTTCCTTCAAGCGACACAATTTTACCCTCCATTTACCAAGCATATATCCCGTGCATATTTAAATTTTCCTTTAATTTCTTACTTCATAATGATAAGTGCATTTTTCAATAATTCTCAAGTGCCTGTGATATTGCGATCCTTCGATATGCCCTACCAAGGATTAACCAAGATTTATGTGAAAAAATGAATGGAGGAAGTACCAAGGGCTAAGGGGCTAGGGCTATTACGCCTACTGGTTCCGAAGCTCGGTAGAGGCTTCATTAACATTAGGTAATAACATTGAGCAGTCTTCCATCATATTCTTTTCAGTTTCTCTTCATTCAGCACATAATACGCGCCCCTGAACGAACCGACCTTTTTGAGGTAGTTGTGGTTAAGCAGTTCTTTTAGGTCAAGAAGAGCCATCGTGATTGATATCCTGCTCATCTTCGCGTATTGCTGGGTCTTTATTGTTTTATTGGTCCGCAGGTATTCTATTGCCCTTACTTGCCTCTCATTCAGATCTTTTAAGCCGTCTATTGGTTTTATCCTGCTCTTCATATTCCTCAGGGTGATCCTGAAGAAATAGTCTGTGTGCAGGAACTCTGGCTCAAAAAGTCCCGCATGCCTCATCTCATTTCGCATTCGGGAGATTCCAAGCCCCAATCCTTCGATATAATTCATGTCTCGAAGGATCCTGTAGGTGAGCCTATTTCTCTGGACTGAGATTGTGCCGAACAATTGTTCAGAGAGACCTTTTGGGAGCCCTCCAGGATTCACAATTTCTATCCTATCATCGAAGATGCTGACCTGTACGGAATTGATGTTGAAATAATCCCGGTGGGTTATCGCATTCGTGATTGCCTCCCTGATGACTTTTGGAGGATACTCATATGTGTCCTCGCGGCGAGGAGAATCGACGTTGAGTTTCATCT
>JAGVFV010000143.1 GCA_020057445.1 archaeon
CAAACAAGAGGGTCGAGATGAAGATGCTGACGACGATTTCAGATTGGATAGGAGAAGGATTCACATCGGAGCAGGAGGGTAAAGTAGTCATGCCCTCTGCTGAAGTGGTTTTCCCTGATGATTCTGGAAAGTACGAACTTTTTGGAGTATACGGACCTCATCTCAAGTTAATTGGGATTAAGGAATCGAATAAGGCAGCAATCGAAGCAGCCTCGTTGGAGTCTGTCGAGGATGTTTGTTCGCGTTTAGACAGCCTACAGGTCGATACGTATGCTGTCTTTTTAGGTGTTGCTGAGCACAAGGAAAGGATGAGTGATTTTTATGAGAAAGGCCCGGGTGGCGTATTTGCAAAGAACAGTGTGGGCGAAAAGTTCAAGGTTGAACAGGTTCTGCCAGGAGAAGAGCACAGGTTCTCGGATTTTGACGGGGGATATTTGTCTTCGAAAAAAGATGAGCTTAATTCAGGCTTGGCTTTTGGTGTTCTGAGCAATGATAAGTATATCGCAACCACATTTGGCTGGAACTATCCGAATCACGGCTTGACTGAGATTCGCATTGACTCTCGTGGCAAGGGACTCGGGACTGGATTAGTGGCAGTGATAACCGATGAGATATTCAACAGAGGTAGGACTCCCATGTATGTGGCTTCAAAGCATAATATTTCTTCATACAGGATTCCTTCTCGCCTAGGATGTTTCGTAAACGTAGGTTTTTTGGTGTATGCTTTTCAGCGGCCGGAGGGAAAAGTATGAGACAGCTTCGTATCCTTGAGGTGCAGCTGCGGGACAATGATCCGGTCTCTGCTGACGCTCCTGGCGGGATTGAGCAGATGTGCTACACCTTGGACAAGCATCTTGGTCTTCTCGGCCATGAGATGACATTTCTCGGTCATGAGGCCAGCGCCGTGTTTGGGAGATTGATTCCCGTCCCGAGAGAATGGTGTGATGACGAAGAACTGATGAAACAGGAGGGACGGATTTGGCAGATCCGTTCGTATGAGGATATGATCAATGGGTTGGATCTCTCAAAATACGACGTAGCGATCAATCATAACTCTGAATTGTGCGCATCGGCATTTCCCATTCCTCTTGTCACAATAATGCATATGCCTCCTCAATTTTTTTATGATCCCATGAAATATATGGATTTATCGAGGAAGGGGTCGTATTTTGTGTCGGTCAGCAGATTCCAGGCAGGTTTGTATGTTGCTCGAGGATTGGTTCCTGATCAGATCATCCTTAACGGGATAGATATGAACAGGAGTGATCCAGTGGTGGGGAAGAGGGAGTATCTCTTTTTCATAGGGCGAATAGTGCCTGAGAAAGGAGCGCATGTTGCGATTGATCTTGCGAAGCAAGCAGATATGCCTCTTGTCATAGCGGGTGCCAAATATGAGGAAACACCAGAGAGGGCCTCATATTTTTCGCGTGTGATGAAGCAGATTGATGGAGAGAAGATCAAGTATGTCGGTCCTGTGGGAAAAAAAGACAAGATAGAGCTGATGCGAAATGCCGCTGCCGTCGTCATTCCCACTCAGGACGTGAATGCGATCGAGGAATCCTTCGGGCTTGCGGCAGCAGAGGCCGGTTGGTGCGGCACTCCAGTGATCGCATCATCAAATGGAGCTTTGCCAGAGATTGTCGAAGAAGGAAGGACGGGGTTCATACGTGACTCGCTTGAAGGGATGCTCGGTGCGCTCACCCGACTTCGCGAGATCGATCCTGTTGCGTGCCAGGAGAGTGCTGTAAAAAGGTTTTCTGCACAAAGGATGGCGAGGGACTATGAGTCTTTTCTATATAAGATAGCAAGGAGTGTATCTTTCCCTTGAATTCTGCAAATATCGGACTGATTCCAAGGTGAAGTGATTGAAAATATTGTCCTGTCCTATTTTTGAGTAGATACGGTTATGGAATCTCCGCGCTCAAGGATTCCAGTTTATGAATGGATGTTGAAATTAGAAGCGGATTTTGCGCCGTATTTGAATTTATAACCTTCATTTCCACGGAGAAAGTCATATGTATGAAGTCCGCGATAGATAATATCCTGGAGGATTCTTCCAAGGAGTATCTTGCCTGGAGAGAACTTCATCAGTCTTATATTGGTACCTCCGAGGTAATGGTAGAATGTCTTGTCGTCGGTGAAATTATACTGCACGCTTATCGGGCTGGAGTCGTTCTCGAGATAGGCGAGATGGAGGTGATTTTCTTTGGCGAACCCAAGGGCCAGCGCTGAATGGAACTCCCTGAATCTTGCTCCTCGGGAATCAGCGGAGAAGCAGCCGATCTCACCTCGTGATTGCCATTCCTCTTGATGGAGCTGGAATAAGAGATTCATCTTTTTCAAAACATCATCAGCATTATTGGGGTCTGCTGCTGAAAAGCGAGGGGCAAGATCTTTTTCTGCGCGCCGGAGATAATAGAGCAGGTCTTTTCGTACTGTTGGATCGAGATTGGAGAGATATTCTTCCCACGTGAGTGGGAGCTGCATCGAGGACACGACTGTCCCCTCGACGACCTTTCCGATCCCGTGAGTCTCAAGATATGTTTTCCCAAGAGAATCGTTTGGCAATTCATTGAGTTGGAATGGATTGTTATTGAATATCGTCGTGAAGATCGCCATCGCTTCTTCATGGAGTGCTGGATGGAGGATAAAGTCACAGTAGTCAGCTCCGCTCTGATAATCGAGCCCGCCTACAAATTTCAATATCCCATTTTCATCTTGCAGTGGAGCCAATCCAATTATTCCATCTGAAGTCGATGCAATATATAGTCTTAGAGGGGCAAGGTCTTCGTATTGTTCTGCCCATGTTTTGATGAAGGTGAACGAGGAAAACGGGGTGGTTCCGGCTTTGGCTGAAAGGGAATTCCATTCATGCATAAGACGCGCATCCATGTCTTTTGAGTTTGCGATGCATTCAAGGTTCATTGTTTACGGAACAGAGACATATTTATAAAAATAGTTGATAAACCGTCTGAAAACCATATCGACGGACAAGATGAGTTGATACTTGGCCAGACCTTTGTAGGAATGTGATTTTGAGAGATTTGCGGCCGCAACCTTTATATATCCGCCTCGGCTAGTTCTTAGGTATGGCGTTCGTCGTCACATTGCGCACTGCTGTCCAGGGAGATGTGCATAGGATAGGAAGGCGTGCGATGGACCTTGTCATTCTCTTTGAGAAGAATATCCAGATCCCTCTCTCTTTCATCATCACTGCTGATGCCCTTCGTGCAGTCTACGCAAAGAACGATCTCGGGAATCTGCTTGCAAAGGCACAGCCTGAGGAGTATGAAGACATCCTCCTTCGCTGCACGCTTCCTGATGATCTCACCGAGGAGCTTGTCGAAGGGTATGAGAGCCTTGCGATCAAGGATGACATCTCTGCGCATCACCTGATGAGTGCCTCAGAGATGGGTGATGTATTGCTCATCCCTTCGCCGACAAAGGTGACAAATGAACTGTCTGGCATCCTTCATGCCTTGCAGGGCAAGGACGACTTCCTGCAGAAGGTGAAGGCAGTATGGGCAAATCTTCTAAAGACGCAAGCAGGTTCTCTTGATGCTGGCATCATCGTACAGAAGATGGTTGAAGAGGATGTGGCAGGAATCGCCCTGATCGGGCATGATGATGTGATCGCCATAAAGACGTATTATGGCCTGCAGAATTTCCATGAGGTCCCGCAGTGTGATGAGTTTGAGGTGTCAAAATCCCTCCTGTCTATCGGGCATGCAGAGGTTTCTCATCAGGACGCAAAGCTCATCCGTGAGGAAGATGGCATTGAAGAGTATCCTTTGAAAGAGCGCGGTTCCCATCAGAAGGCGAGTGACAAGGAAGTGATCGAGATCGCAAGGATCGCAAAGAGGTCGCAGAGTTTCTTGCATAAGAACCTCGCAGCATATATGGGATTTAAGCGTTTGCGGCTCTATCTCCTCTTCTGTGATGACGCACCATTTGAAGACGCTCCTGAAGAGGCAGCATCTGAAGCCATCGTGATTGAAAAAGCGAAACCTGCAGAGATCGAGATCACCCTTGGTGAGACGATCGGCAAAGGGTTTGCAGAAGAGAAGAAGATTGATCTTGTCGTTGCTGACGAGGCATTTACGTATGAGGCGCCGCAAGCGCCCATGCAAGAAGAGAGCGAGGAAAAAGAAGCAAGAAATATCGCCTATGATGCAGATTTGCAAAAGCCGATTGCTGAGCAGGAGACTGATGATTTCATGCTGTCCATGCCTATCGCCCATCTTGTGCAAGAGGAAGTGAAGGCCGATCCTGTGCAAGAGGTGAAGGCAGAGCCTGCAGACATCCTGAATGCGTCCCGCCTCGAGCTGAACCATCTGGTGTCGAATGCCGAACTTGCGCTGAAGGAGGCGCTCATTGATGTTCTTGATCTCAACAAGATCAGCCACCCTGCAGAAGATTCCATCATCGCGCTTGCGATGCAGGCAAAGCAGGCAATGGACATCAATACTGAAGACGTCGCGAAAATCGCATCAATCGCAAAGCGGGCACAAGATGAGCATGTGTCTTTGGAGGAGCTGATGTTTGTCATCGACACATGCGAGCGGATGGTGAGGGAAGCGGAATGATAAAGAAGATATTGTCTTTTTTTACCAAGAGCGAGCTTGAAAAGCTGGAGATCGAGTCAGAGGATATTGACGAGCACTTGGCAAAGCTGATCATCGCTGCCGAAAAGATGATCAAGGATCTGCAGAAGGCGTTGAAGAATGACGATCTTTCTGAGAAGGATGAGGACACGAAGGAATTGAAGGCAGAATTCGAGAAGATCCTGCACAATGTTGACGTGTTGAGGAAAGAAGTGGAGAGGATCAGGCACATCAAGGCCCAGAAAAACATGATGCAAGGCCCTGATAATGATTTCCTGAACGACAAGATCTCCCAGCTGCGGCTCATGCAGGACGCATTATCATCGCTGATTTCTATAATGGAAGAGGCGCCCTCAGACCAGGAATATGAGGATAGCCTGTTTGATCAGATCATAAGATATCTCAATGAGCTCATTACTGCAGTGAACAAGATCAAGGCAGATGATGATGCGCTGCTCAAGATATATCGAAAGACTGTTGGGAAAGGATGAGGATGCGCTTTGAGAGAGTCTTGTGTATGTAGACGGTGAATTTCTTGTCTATCTTCCATCCCGTCCCCTTGATGAGGGGATTTGTTCTTGTCGTGGACGGGAGTGCGACAACCATGCGCTTGGTGAGATGCTCCGCATGGAGGAAGAACGCGCGATAGAGGCCTTTTGAGATGATCGAATTCTTGCCATAGGGAAGGTCTGTGACGATGCCTGCGCATCTTTTTTTCAAGGTTGTTGCGTCTCTGACAGAGAGTGCCGCTTTCAGGCCATAGTGTGCGAGGTTTTTCTCTGCACGGCGGATCATGATGGGATCGATGTCAGAACCGGTCACTTTGAGTCCGAGGAGCTTTCCTTCGATAAGTATGCCTCCTGCTCCGCAGAAGGGATCGAGGAATGAGGATGCGCCAAGGAGATTAATAAGCCCCCGTGCAAGGCGCGGATGCATGCCTGTCGGATGGGGCTCGGGAAGGTTGTGCATCTTTCGTTGTTCGAAGCGTTCTTGGTTTGTCCAGATGAGTGTGGTGAGAAATGCTGTTTTCTTGGTGATGATCAGTGTGAATTGCGTTTTCGGGTGGTCGAGGTCGACGACAGGTCTTGGGAAGGTCTGCCAGAGGAGCGATCCGAATTCCTGTTCAGTGAGAAGAGAGGGAGCATCTTTGGCATGGAGGATGCGTGCTGCATAGGATCCGTGATAATATGGCTTGAGATTAAGGGAAGAAACGGTTTCTCGCAAAGAGTCATGAGGTATGGATTGGATGACCTGAAATATGTTTTTCGTGAAGGTGAGGCGTGAAAAATTAAATTTTTTTTTGAACAAGACAAAGTGTTCCTGTTGCTGAAACAGGGTTATCTTTCCTAAAGAGAGGAGTTCGTAGAGTGCGATGTCAGGATGCTCTTGTGAGAGGAGGGAAAGATACATAGTATCAGTAGGTCAAGCAGTGTTTATATGGTTTGTCAGACCCATTTTGCCCTTTTATCTTCACTATGTCGTCAAGAACTGCAGGCGAAAGCCAATAACATGCAGTTCTTGAGCGTGATCAGAAATTGCTTGTTATCTATGCGCCAAAGCGCGCAGTTTGCACGAAGGCAATTTCTGACACATGAAAATGCAAGGCATTTTTATGACCTAAAAAAGCTCTGGCTTTTTAAGGGAAAAATATTTAAA
>JAGVFV010000111.1 GCA_020057445.1 archaeon
CATCGCAGCTGCGTTTCCTACGCTTGTTCCAAAGAACGTTGCTCTGGCAGGGATGGTGCCATCTTTTATCTTGATCTGCATTGCTTTTTCGACGTTTTTTGTCTCTCCAAGCGCAAGCCCGTAGACCATGTATTGCTCCCAGAGGACGATGGATTCCGGAGGATGCCTCTTGAGCTCTGAGAAGTCCGAGAGGAAGTTCTTGAATGCCTTCCATTTCCGATAATGCAATGCGCCGGTAAGTGTTCGCTTTGGGAGAGCTTCCGGAGCGATTGCCATAAGAATCCAACCGACGAAAAATGCGATCCACAGTGAGACTGTAATGTATATTCCTGTTTGTAAATTCATGATCAGTAATAAGCCGGATACTGCTCCAAGAGCAAGAAGGATATAGAGTGTTGTCCTGTAGATGCGAAGGGCCGTATTTTTTCCAAGGAGGTTCTTGTTTTCGATATTCTTTTTAACTAGTTCCTTCCATTCTTCGAGGTCGCTTTGGAATGATATTCCTTTGCCATATGGTTTTCTCAAGGATTTTGTGAACTCAGAAAAACTCACTTTGTCTTTATCTTCGAAAAACATCTTGATTGTCTTCTTTTCAAAATGGGCAAGTGTCTCGTCGCTGTCGGCTGCTTTCCCTTTCTTGGTGAGGGTGAGTGTATAATCGTCTTTGTTCCAAAATAATATCTTTTTCTTTGTCTTTTCAAGCGTGACGTATTTCCGTCTGACAAGGTCGAGAAGGACCGCTCCGAACGCTTTGGTATCTGGTTCTTTTTTTGCCTGGTTGAAGAGGGCAGAGACGATTGCAGGAGAGTAATCATATGGTGGTTCCCGTTCATATTCTCCAAGATAGTCTGTCTTGTATTCCCGTCCGTATCTGAAGTAGAGGAAGAGGAAGAGTGCGAGGATGATGACAGGGAAAATGAGGATGAGCAGCCAACTTGATTTTGTTTTGATGGTTTGTATATTGTCTTGCTCGATGATCTTGTCAAGCCCGTTTCCTGTTTTTTGGATAGTTCCTTGCCTTGATGGGAGCAGTCGTGTCGGGAACGCCATCCTCAATTCCACCCACTGGTTTTCTGGGATGCTAAATGCCTGGTAGACGACTTCCTTGTTATTGTTGATCCCTATCTTGGCATTTGGCAATGCTGGATGCCCCCATGTATAGACTTCTTGTGGATTATTTACCGACGCAGGCAGGGTGATCCTCCCTTCGAGGTCAGAGACAATGACTCCCCATTCTTCTCCCCAGACCTTCCAGTAGAAGTCAGAATAATCATCGTAAGACGTGATTACCTTATCAAGGTTGTAGGAGATGGTGAATGTGCGGTCCTTGTTGTCCGGTTCGTCATAGTACCATTTGACTTCTTGATCCTCTCCCTTGGTGTAGGAATCGAAACAGGTAGGCTGGCCATTCTCTGTGACGGTCACATCGGAAATCTTGTCTCGGGCGATGGTGATGTCCCTGTAGGCAAAGGAGAACTTTCCAGAATCGAAGCTGAAGGTGATTGATTCATTGACAGCGACCCGTCCGTCAGGGAGGATGGTCATGTCGATGAAAGCTTTTTCGATGTGATACGATTTTGGTCCTGGATAGATGAGTTTCTTGTCGCATTCGAGGCTGAAGGCGAGCGGGATGAGCAGTAAGAAGACAAGGAAGGTGAGCTTCTTCATAGAGCAGGGCTTAGGGTTGGGGTTTTTATGTGTTGCGGCAGGTTTACTGTATTATGGCCAAAATCAGGATGCAGATATTCAGCAAATAGGTAGTTGTGCACACGAGGCAGAAATTCTTCAGCTTGAAGAAGGAGATATACGCGAGCACGAGAGAGGCAAGTACTCCGAATATGGAAAGCCAGAATAATATCGACACAAATCCTCCTGTTGTAAGCACGAACACTGCTGCATAATAGAGCAGGCCAAGAAGCGCATTTGGGATTCCAAGCAGTTTTGCATACTTGCTCGTGAATGCCTTTGTGCAGGATATCCTTTCAGAGATGTCGCACAGCGCGCGATAGTCCTTGTGCCTTGCTTTCCGCGAAATATAGTGTGCATAGATGGAGAGGAAGATGCCGATGCCTGCGATGACTTGGATGGTGTTCATTTCTTATATGTCGTGTCAGGCGCTGGTGAACTATCTGTCGTATATTCTTGCTGCTTTTCTCTTTCAGCGATGGCGTATTCGTGTACGCTGTTCTTGTCGTCGATCTTGAAGCTGACCTTTCCGCACGCGCAGCCCATGGCCGGCGCCTGCTTGAAATAGCTGATCCCTTCTGTGTCTTTGAAGATGGACTCTTTTTTGATAGGTTCTTTGTCAAGGATTATCAGTTCTGCGTTCGTGTGGTTTTGTCCATGCTCTTCCACGTGCGCTTTCCATGTGGCGGATTGCTCAATGATGCCTCGCTCTTCTTCGGCAGAGAGCACCTTGTCGTCGATATGCTCTGCGCCGCGTTCTGATGAGAATCTCATGGGATAAGAGCGGCGTTTCAGATATAAAAATGTTTACGTCGCGTTGATGGACGTGATGATGGATCCGGAGATGATGGTGAAGACGATGATGACCGCAAGCGTGATCAAGACGTAGGTCAGTGTCGCGGACGTGAGATTCTTTCCGAGCAGGTATCTCTCATTGAGCTTGTCATTGCCGTTCTCGATCCCGTTCACGAGCACGGTGAGGATGAATACTATCTGGACAACGTAAAGACCGACGATCGCCTGGAAGTGGTAGGTGGGGATTGCGTTCCCTCCGCCAAGGATGGAGAGCACTGCCCCGTAATTGGAGTCGGGGCTCATCTTTCCCATGGCCTCAAGCTTATCAGAGAGAAGTATCATGATCTTCGTTATCATGCTCGAGATGCCAACCACGATCCCTGCGATTGCTGGCGTGAGGAAGTGGATCTGTGATTCCATGGAGCTTGTCACGTCGGAGAGGATGTCTTTGAGCCGTTCGTCCACGCGGTGCATCTCCTTGATGTATTCAGAGACATTGATGAGCGCCTGGCTCGCGACAAGCGGCCCTTTTTTTGAGGATTCGATGAGGACTTTCATGCTGCTCTGGATGAGGTGGGAGGGGTAATAGACTAGCGCTCCTCGCTTCTCGTCAAAGATCGCCTCTTCAAGCCCCATGCCAAGTTTCCTGATGTTGAGGCTGACAAGCCCGCAGAAGTCGCCAGAGACAGTGCCTTTCATGACCATGGCGACCTTTATGAATGCGATCTCTGCAGGGATGCCGTCGCCGAGGCGGTTTCCAAGCTGGAAGAGGGCTGATGCGAATTCGGCTTCGAGTTTTTTTGATTCTTCGCGGATCTTCATGACTCGTCTGGTTCGCAAGGTGTAATATGCGCCAAAGGAGAGCGCAAACGCGAGCGTGAGCAAGAGGGAGAGGACTGTCGCGCCAAGGCCGAATGGTCCGCTTTTCTGTCCGGTGAGCCTTCCGTCGGCATCGCGTGTCGGCTGGTAGTCTAGGAATGCCGCTTTTGGCGTGAGCCCTTCTTCGAATTCGGTCGCGCAGAAGAAGTCTGGCCGGTCTTCTGCATAGTCGTCTGGCGAGTAGACGCAGTCGAATTTCGGGTTTGCGGCATGGATGAGGAAGGGGATGATGGCAAGGAAGAAGAGGGCGGCAAAGATGAGGATGGCAACCCATGCAGGGCTGATGTAGATGGGATTCTTTCCTGCCTTGACAGTGATGTTCTTGTATTGCTTCAATGAAGGGTCTTCGGAAATGTCTGTCGCACCATAGCCTGTGGGTCTTGTGGAGAGTATTGATTTTCCGTAATAGAATACGATGAGGGGCAGTATGATGTTGTAGAGGGCGAAGATGTGGTACCAGCGGACGTTGCCGAGGAAGTTTGTGGCAAGGGGCAGGATGACAAGGCCAAGGATGGGAAGGATGATCCCCATCATGTGCAGCGTTGTGATGGGGTTCTTTAGGGCATGGGCGTAGTGGAGCATCTTGTCATAGGTCCCTTGGAGTATGACATCAAGGGCCTTGTCAAGGGCAGTGAGCCTGCGTACCTCTGCAGGTTCATAGAGCGAGGATTCGATGAGCTGTATTGATTCGACGAATTCCATATTGCTGCTTTTCCATTTTTCAAGGTAATTATCAAGGCTCTCCTTGACATTGTCGTATTTTTCTGTCTCTATGTTCCACATGATCTTTTTCAGGTCAAGCGAGAGGGGAGGGGCGAGGTGCTCTGCCGCGAAGTCGATCGCAAGCTCGATGTTGGAGGTGTGGCGCATGTACGTGACCATGTAGAAGACACAGAGCACCATCTGGTTTGATGCTTTGATGCGCCAGTTGTTGGCCATGATGAATGGGATGTTCTGGAGCGGTACAATCACGATTGCCGCGATGAGGAGAGAGATGAGGACAAAGAACGTGGAGGGTTGGGCGCCAAGGAGTGTCGGGATGAGATAGCCAAAGACGATTCCGATGACTGCGATGAGGAGTGTGACAAGATATGCAAAGCTTGTTGTCCCTGTCGGTGTGGTGGTGAGATGGCAGGTATCTATCGCTTCCTGCAGTTTTTCGCTCTTCTCTTTTCCGGGTGAGACACTGAGGGCTTTTTGGGAGAATCCGCATGCTTTTTCATACCACGAGTGGCTTTTCGGGAGGTATTCTTCGCGGAATTCTTCATAGTCTCTCGAGACGATATGTTCCTTGTCGACGAGTTCCTCGTCGATCCGTTGTTTGAATTTTTTCCGAAAGACGTTCAGGTCTTCTTTCATTTTTTCAGCCTGTTTTTCCTGATTTCGGATTTGAGCCATTCGTTCCAGTCGAAGAATATTTTTTTGGAGTCGAGGTTTCCTGTCTTTATCTTGATGCGTTCGGAGATCTTGTGGAATTCGTCGTTCGCCTTGATGACAAATGGCGCTTCGAGGATGTCAGGGTTGTTCGCTTCCAGTGCCGCGTCGACTATTTTTTTCTTGATGTCTGCACGAAGGGTGATGTTCTCCCAGACGAGTTCCCAGTTGCCTGCCCATTCCTTGACGTTTCCTGCTATCGCCTTGATGATGTCGGAATCGCCGTTGATGAGGTCGTCTGTCGGTTCGAGCTGGTCTGTCTTTGAGTTGTATTTCATGAGGTCGACGAATCCGTTTTCCTCGAGCGGGTCATCAGTCCATACCTTTCGAACTTCAGTTATCTGGGTGACGCGGCGAACTTTCGAGAGGCCGTCTGCGCTTTTGATGGGGTTTGCGATGACGATGATGTCTGTCGCCTTGAATGATGTCCGTGGCACGTTGAGGTCGTTTACCACGCGGTCGAAGACGCCGTAGGGAGAGTCGCCGTGGATGGTCCCTGCGACCACGTTTGCGAGTGCTCCTACGCGCATGGCTTCATACAGCGCCCGGGCTTCGGTGCTTCGCACTTCGCCGACGATGAGAGCGGAGTCGCCGAGGCGAAGTGTCGTCCTGATGCCTTCGTCTGCAGCGACTTCAGTCGTCCCCCTGGATAATGCTGATGCGACTTTCATGGATTGGATGTTGTAGCCGAGCTTTCGAAGCTGCGGTGCGGGAAGTTCTAGCGTGTCTTCTATCGTTATGATCCTGTATTTTCGCATGATCTCCACCATCAGGCTTCCGAGGAGCGATGATTTTCCGGCACTCCTCGTCCCTGCGACGAGAAGGGTCCTATTCCCGTCGATGATGAATGAGAGGATGCCTGCCGCAAGGGGGTTGATCATGCCAAGCTTGATGAAGAGAGGAAGAGTCCAGGGCTTGTCCCTGTGGCGTCGGAAGGCATAGGCGATGCCGGTCGGGTTGAGCGGGGGCGCGATCACGCCGACTCTAGCGTTTGCGATGTCTGGGATGAGGATCTCTGTGTCAAGGATGGGGTTTGCTTCGTCTAGCGGTCGTCCGCTGATGAGGCGCAGTTTCGACGCCCATGATTCTGCGTCGCTGATCATGGGGATGATGTTTGTCTGGCATTCGCCAAAGTCCGCATGGACGATGAAAATGGGGATCTGGCCCATGGGGCTGTTGATGGTGATGTCCTGTATCTTTTCGTCTCCTAGGAGCACTTCGATGAGTCCGAATCCGACGGTGTAGCGAAGGAGTATTGCCGCAAGTTCCTCGATCTGCTCTACGGTGAGGGAGACGTTTCTGTAGTTGGCAAGTTCGTCAAGGAGGTCTCGGCCGACGTTGAAGAAGACTTCGCGCATGCGCTCAGGATCGATGAATTCTTGCTGTTGTGGTTGGTATTCTGCAAGGATCTCTCTTGCCGCGTCGAGGATCTCGTATTGCTCTTCGGTGATCTTGAATTCTGGCGGCATGATATGATACAGGTGAAGGACAGTGTCAGGGAGCTTGAAGATGACGATCTCCGTGTTCTTGATGGTGTAGTTGGCAAGCTCTTCTCCTCCAGGGGGGTAGGTCGCCATGAGCTTGGTGAACATGAAGTCTGGTTTGAGCGTGGGATTGAGCACCTTCCTGTAGATGGACCTGTCTCCGATCGCGTGTCCTGCGATGTCTCCTTTGAGGAGCTGGATCATCTGGGTCTTGTCAAGTCCGTCCCTGATGAATTCGAGGAGTTGGAGGTATTTTTTTGCCTGGTTGGTGTCTTCCTTGGAGACGCTGGAGTTGAGGGTGATGTTTTCCCTCCTGATGATCCGCATCGCCTTGACATATGCTCCTGCCGGGTCTGACTTGAGGAGGGAGAAGAGGTTGTGGAGCTCGTTGAACCTGTTGCCTATGTTATTGTATTGGAGGGATGCGTAGGAGAAGAGCTCTTTTCTTTTCACAAGTGTCGCGTAGAGCTGTGCGATCTCCTTGAGCATCTTTGTCTGGGCATAGTCATATTCGTAGTAGTGTTTCTGGAGAAAGACGATCTTTGTCGTGGAAGGGTTCTTGATGAGCTCTTCGAATGTCCGTGCCATGCACAGGTCATCGTCTTCTAGAGAAGGCACGCGGGGGACTTTCTCATAGTTGATGCGAAGGATCGTGTCCTCTCCCTCGCGGACAAGTTCCACCTCCTTCTCTTTCTCAAAAAGAGCCACCATTCACCTCTTTTTTATTCCTTGAACTAGCTATTTTCGTCATATGATCGGGGGGTATTTAAAGTTTGTTTCTCTTCTGGATAAAACGTGTATTTCGGCATATTTTTGATGCGGATGATATCATAGTCGCGGATGATATTTGCGTGTGCGATTGTGAGGTTCTTCAGGAATGTTGTTATGTCTGCTCGTTTTTCTACTTCAAGGTCTATTTCGTAATCCCACTCTGCAAGGCTCTTGATGAGTGAGATGACGTGAGGGTCTTCTTGGGCGAAGGCGACGAGTTTCCTGTTCCTTTCTTCAGTGGTATTGTTAAGGAATAGGAGTATTTTGTAGTGTTCTTGGCTGATTTTTTCATTGTTGAGGATGAGGAGGTGTTTGGTGATGATTGCTTTTCGTTTGAGTTCTTTGATGCGGTGATGTGTTCCTGTCGCAGTGAGTCCTGTCTTTTTTGCGATGTCCACTAGCGATGCGCGGGCGTCTTTGGCAAGCATGCTGCAGATGATCTTGTCTCGGTCGTCAAGTTCCATTGTTGCATTCGTGGTCGTATAGTGAGGGAAGGCGAGCGGTATTCGTGGTTTTTTGGTCAAGTATTGCCGAGGGAGAAAGATTCCTTCGAAATGCAAGGCAAGTGTCTTTTTGAGGATCCATTGGCTGTATTTTTCATAGAGTTGTACGAGCACATGTTTTGTCTCTTCTTGGTTTCGTACAGAGAAGATGAGGCCGATGTCATAGTTGCCTTCAAGATTGCCTATCCAGTTGATAGACGATATGCTTGCGAGGTGGCGCATCATGCGGTCTTTTTGGGATTCATCTGCGTGTTGGAGCTTGATGAACAGTTGATAGGGTGTGAATCCGAGTTTTGGTGTGTTGATGACGGTGATGCAGCGCTCGATTATCCCTTCTGTGAGGAGGTTGTTCACGCGGTAGCGGACAGTCTCTTGGCTTGAGTGGGTCTTTCGTGCGATGAGAGAATACGGCGTGCGGGAATCCTCGTCGAGACAGGAAAGTATCTGTCTGTCTTTGGCATCCATAGTTGTATTTATTAAGTTTATATTTAAATAGTTTTTGATAATCAGTAAATATTGCTGAGAAATATTAATATATGTAAGATACGTTATCATCTATTGGTGAGAACGTGAACAAAGAACCTGAAGATCCAGCATCTGAGGAAAACAGCACGGCACAGCATACCAGAATAGGACCTTACACAGGGACAGAACCTTACGCCAGGATAGAAGATGTGCTGGACAGCAGTCATGAAGATCCAAGTGTGCTTCTGACCTATCTCGTAGGAACTCCAGCAGAGTTTCGGCAAATAAAAGACACATTTCGCAACCGGGCGTATCTTGCAG
>JAGVFV010000005.1 GCA_020057445.1 archaeon
CCAGATGGATCCTGCCAGAAGTGTAAGGCGGGCCTTGTATGAAGAAGAATTTCTTTTTCCCTTTGCCTTTGGCCTTGATATTAGGATAGACCTTGTTGTCTTCCCAGAACTTTATCACTCCTTCTTCTATCTCTTTATAATTGTATGAGCTTGCATTGTTTGCCATTGACGAAACACCTCGGATGTGTTTGTTTCAGTTAGTAGAAACAAATCTTATGTTAGGGGTATGGAGAAAGCAGGGGTTTAAAAAGGTTTTGTTGAGGTTGGCTCTGTCCGGAGAGTAGCCAGCGCCTTTTTGCGAAGCGTTTTTCGTTTCCTTCTTCACTCACGACAGGGGGAAGCCTCCGACCAGGGGGGGGGCGAGGTACCAAATGTCAGAAATCTATGATTTCTGAGCACGCTCAGAAACGCGCTGCGTTTCTGACGAACCGCAGGTTTTTCAGTACCCCCTACGGGAAGATTAGATATGATTTGATGTCCCGAGCCGATTCTTAAATTGGTTTCTGTCTATTATTACAGACCGACTTAAAATATTGCCCTTGCCTCCTCAGGCCTGATCATCCTTATTCCTTGATATTCTTTGAGGTTGAGCAGGTGCTTATTGTATGTGATTATGTATTTTGAGCCTGAAGTTAAAGCACATTCTATTATGCTGTTGTCATCAGGATCGTCTTTGACCACGTCCACTTTTATCGCGGGTATGACCAGTTCAACAAATGCCAAAACATTTTGCATGGTGTCGCTGATTTCTTCCTCTGAGAACTCGAAATCACGCTTTAGAATCTTCTGGTATTCTTCTAGGATGCTTGGTGATGAGAATATCTTGACATCCTGCCTGATAAGGTCAAACAGCAGTTTCTGGGAGACGCTGCCGTCCCACAGCGTAGCAGAGAGGAGGACGTTCGTATCGAATGTTACGGCCATCTCACATTGCCTGCAGGTCTTTCTCGCTTATCCCTTTCTTCTCGAGTTTTGCCTTGGCAATCTTAGCAATTGCTCCCAAAGATTTTATTAGGTCGTCCTTGCTGGGCGTTGATATCTTCTTGAGGATTACCGTATCCTTGCTGCCTGCGACCGCAAAAACCGTGCCTTCTCCGGCATTAAGCCCTTCGCGGATATCTTGCGGTATCACTATCTGCCCTTTCGAAGACATCCTGACCGTCTCGACATTCATGTTCATAACCTCCATAAATCTTACTATCTTACTATAAGACGTGCTTATTTAAATAGTTTGCGGTTTTGGCGGTATATGCATGGTCTCTGTTCAGATAATAACAAAAACTTTATAATTGTGGAGTAGTAACTCGAGGTATGGCATACCAATTATCCCACGCGGAATTTCAGCCTGCTGTTTCAGACGCACCTGAATCATTTGCTGTTTTTGGATTGGATGTGAAAATCACCCCTGGGGGTGATGTGAAGGTCATTGAAATAAACGGCATCAATTCTGGGATGCGAGGGTTCAAGGAGACAGGCGACCAGTTTTCTGAAGCAAGATTGAGATACATGGTGGATGCCGCACTTGCCAGGCTAAAGGCTGGAGAAGCGAGTGCCACACGCGAAAATATTGAAAGTATACTGAATGACAAACTCTATACAGATATGCTGTTCGATGACTGCAGGGATATGAAGCCAAAGTCGTATGAATTCACAGAAAGGGGCATTGAAATGCTCATCAGTCAGGAAAGACCTGGAGCGATAATGCTGAAACCAAGGAACGGAAGCCGAGGCAGCGGGGTGATGGTCCTGGATCTATTCAACAGACCAGACTATTCGCGGCAGTACATAGCGGAATCGTTCATCCCGTCAAAACGCATCCTATCACAATATGGATTCCATGATGGTTGCATGAGGTACGTGGTCTTTGTCGAGGAGAAGGGTGGACAGGTCAAAATCCATCATTTTGGCGGTTATTGGAGGCTCTGCCCGAAACCTATTTCAGAAAGGATGGATATCGACGCGATGCGGGCAAATCTGGCGCTGGGGGCGATGCCTGAAAGAGCATCGTTAAACGAGCTGAGGGTTGTCAGGAAGGCTGTTGATCGCTTTGTTCCGATGATATACAAGAATCTGATCAGGCGAGCGAATCCGGAACAGAGACGCGCGTGGGTCAGGTCGCAATATGACAAGGCAGATAAGGGAGTTTCAATGCTGGACTTTGCGCGGTCTTTTGGATTTGAGAGTATTGACTCGTTAGGCATTGAATGTGTTCGGGAATTCCTGGAAAGATGGGATTTTCCTTCCGTATACGCAAACATAAGGACATTGGACGACTTCTATGTTGTGAGGTGGTCTAGCAGACTCCATGACACTGAGACTTTTCCACAGTTCATGAGACTTTTTGATGAAAGATTATTGACCATGAATGAAAATTTAGGTTGTCTCTTGCAGACTATGAATTTCAATGGGCGAGGAGACACTGTTGAATCAGAGGAGTATGTGTATGAACCTCATGTCCGAGAATGGTATAGAGAAGCACTTGCTGGTTTGCATGATAGGTATGGAATCCCGACGGGCAGTCCTGTCTTCTTTGCACAAGGCTTTGCAAGAGGCTTGTCAGTATCGCGTTTAGCCCAATTCATTTCAACATGGTACGGAAATGGCAGAGAAGACTGGAACCCGGAATATGCTCCACTCCAGAGGATACCTGCAAAAGTGTATAATTTCTGTGTGGAAAATAAGCATCAGGATATAATAAAGGAGTTCAATCTTGCTCAAGAATCTGACCATGTCGTCCTGCCATTTGATGGGTGGACTCTGGCAGATATGGTAAGACTCTCATGTAG
>JAGVFV010000179.1 GCA_020057445.1 archaeon
ATGCGTCAAGGGCAGATCTCTTGGTTGCCATGAAATCTTGGAGATAGGAGGTTATATCGCTTGTTTTCAGCTGGTAGATCTTGAATTTCTTGAGCTTGATCTCTTCAATGACTCCAGCAGTCTTAAGTCTTTTGAGCAGTCGAAAGATGGTTGCAGGGGGTATTTTCGTCAGTCTGGCAAGCTCGCGCAGATAGAATTGCTTTCCTGGATTGTCCAGGAAAAAACGCAGGAGAGTGAGTAGTTTTTTGTCAAAAAGCGCATCAAGTACTTCCCTCACCACCATGAGATTTCGCTTATCGCAAGGCTTCTATTTAAATATTTCCATTTTTGAAACAATGTTTCAAAAAAGAAACAATATCAAAAGGCATAAATAAGAGGAAGGATACCTCCAATTGCAATGGACGAACCGAAGTACAGAACAAACACTGAGCTTGCAGATGCATTTAAAAGATTGGCAGCTCAAATCTACAAAGATGGATACAATTACCGCATTGCTATCCGAAAAGCAGGTCTTATAAAGAACTCTGATCTGAAATTCCCTGATTACTACCGGGTAAATGGAACTCTTCAGGGTTTGACTATTGAGAACATCGGTTCAGCGACACTCGGACTATTAGAAGAGCTTCTTGAACGCGGAGAAGAGGATGTCATCCGTGATCAGGTTGCTCTACGGGCACGAGAGGATACTCCTTTCTGAGTTTTCTTGGCTTGGAACGGACATGCTTTCCTGACTTGACTTTCTTGAGTATCTCTTCCAATGTGGATTTTGTCTTTCTTCCAAGGGTGTTGTTGCTTGGAAGTCCTGTGAGCGTTCCGTGTTTAAGATAATAAGTGACGATGTCCCGAGGATAGACAGATATCCTTTCTGCCATCACCCTGTACCGGGTCTGCTCAAGGTAGGTTCTGCAATTGGTCCGGTCTGCAATGAGACTGAAGTAGTCATCTGCAAGGTCTTTGTTCGTGTAAGGCTCGGCCATGATAGAAGAAATCAGTTCGGTTTCTTAAACCTTCTTCTGCTGTGCATACAGCCTCTTTACGAGGTCGAGGTCAGAGACGTCTTTGAGCCCTTTTTCCATGGTCCGTTCACGGAGGACCCGCGGGAACCTGAGGGCATATCCAGAGCCATAGCTTGTGCTTGCCTGGATCTCTTCGAACTTGATCTCGAGGATGACGTGGGGCTTGATCCTGACTTCTTTTCCTTTTCCTGAGAGGATGTATGGCTTGAGTGTCTCTGTGAGTTCATTGAAGCTGAGTCCTTCTTCTTCGAGTTCTTTTATGCCTGTGCCGACCTTGCCTATCTCCTTGAACTCGTCTTCGTCCTTGCAGGCGAGGGTGAATGAGGTCAGCCATCCTTTTCGCTTGCCTTCTCCCCACTCTGCGCCGACGATGACAAGATCAAGGGTTTCCATGGCGCTCTTGAACTTGACCATGTGTCCGACCCGGGATCCTGGCTTGTACGGCGCGTCAAGCGCCTTGAACATGATGCCTTCGTTTCCTGCTTTGATTGCTGCTTCGAAGAATTTCTGGGCGTCTTTATTCTCTCCTGTGATCAGCTGATGGGCAAGGATGATCTTCTTTGGTCTTTCCGTGACGATCTTTGCCAAAGTATCTCTCCTTTTGCTGAAGGGCTCTTTGATGAGACTCTTTCCATTCAGGAAAAGCACGTCAAAGACATTGAGCTCGACTGGGAGTTTCTTTGCAAGTTCCAGGATGCCATACTTTCTCCTTATGCGTTGGGAGATATGCTGGAATGGGAGGTATTGGTTTGTCTTGGCATCAAAGCCCACTGCTTCGGCATCGATGATGAAGTTTGATCCGTTCACATTATCGCGGATAAAGTTGACGACTTCTGGGAACTGGGCAGTCACATTCTCTAGCCGTCTTGTGTACAGGGCGTATTTTCCTTCGTGCTTGTGGATGAGCATACGAAAGCCATCATACTTGTATTCGAGCGCCGCAGGCCTTCCAACGCGAGAAAACGCGTCATCGATGGTGGTTTCTTTCTGTGCGAGCATGACTTGGAGGGGGCTTCCGACTGAGATGGAGATGTCCTGGACAGCAGGGAGTCCTTTCTTTGCAGCCTTTGCGACTGTCGCAAAGTCGTTCGTGGCATTGTAGGCTTCTTGCACTGCTTCGACCACTTTCTTGTAGTCCTCTCGGTTTTCAACCTGGTTCTTCTCTTCGATATTGCCTTGGTAGAGGTATGCCCACACTATAGAATCGCGAAGCGTCCCTTCTGCAATGCCTACGCGCAGGTCTTCCAGGACCGTCCTGACGATGAACTTGGCTTCCTCTGGTTTTGCGCTCGTGAGGAGCTCGGAGAGGAGCTTGACCTTCTGATCGACTGTTCCTGCTCCTGAAAGGCTTGAGAGCTTCTTCAGGTTGTCAAAGACCTTCTTCACCATGAGTTCTTGCGAGAAGAGCGTTGCCTGGACCTTGCCGTGGATCATGCGCTCTGCCACAAGCCCGAGGTCTCCTGTCTTCTTCCAGTCCTGTTCAAGCTTTGCAGGAGTGAGTCCTGAGGCTGTCGAGATTGCCCTGATGACGAGTTTTGCAGCGACGCCTAGCTTTGCCTCGTCATAAGAGGGAAAGACTTTTCCTTGGAGGAGCAGGATGACCATGTCAAGGTCTGATTCTTGTGTTTTCTTGAGGAACGAGGCAAGGATCGCTGTCTTCTCGAGCCGCTTGGTTGTCTGTTCAAGCTCTGCGTAGACAGCGACAAGGTCGGAGTATTTCATGGTAAGAAGTATCAAAATCTGATGTGAATAAAAATGTTGCGCAAAGGATGACCCTATCTGATGAGCAAGACAGTAAACGAAGAAAGGGAATAAAAGAAGCATGGCGAGGGGAACGAGCCAGGCATGGCCTGGCATAAACCAGTGCTTCGCACTGGCTCCAGTCCGCGTCCCGGTCCATAACAAGTGCAGAGAAAGGGACGCGGAAGAATCCCGCATGGCGGGATAAGTGCCGCGCGAGAGCGCGGAAGTGTTTCATTCTCGTCTTCATCGTCCCAAGTGTATGGGAAAATGACTAGGTCAATAATGAACAATAATATGATTAATACGGTGTATCAACAGTAAGCAACAAAATATTTACCATTATTTAGTGACGAAAACCGAAAGATTTAAATAG
>JAGVFV010000059.1 GCA_020057445.1 archaeon
CTTGATCACATTTCAGAAGGAGATTCGCCCGATGCTGCTACCCTAACTTTTCAATGCGACCTTGTAGCAGGCATATTTTTAAATGGATGTGCATTGCATGGATATCATGAAGTACAAAGTGCATGTCGTCATTGCGATCTTGGCGTTCATCGCTTTGGCATTCTCAGTGATGATTGAAGTGGAGAAGCAGGGATTGTCCGGTGTTGGCGCTGTCTGCACTGCAGTGAAGAGTGACTGCGCAGAAGTGCAGGGAAGCGCTTATGGGAAGACGCTTGGCATCGATAATCCGTATTATGGCATGGTCGGCTTTTCGCTCTTGATCATCCTTTCGCTCTGGCAATATACTCGGCCGAAAAGATGGCGTTTCTATCTCATTGCGGCGGGCGTCTTTCTTGCAGGCCTCGTGGCGCTTTGGTTCCTATACCTCCAAGCGTTTGTCCTCTCCATGTATTGCGTGTACTGCCTGTTTGTCGATGTTATCGCTCTTGTCCTTGTCGTATTAGCCATGTGGATGATTGCCAAGAGGCAATATTTATAAAACCAGCATGACTCCTTCGAAAGATGACCGACATCCATTTTAGTGACACGCTCGAAGATGCGCTGCAGGAACTCATGATGGAAGATGCAGAGTATGTCCTCTTGAAACATGTCCTCTCGAAGGACGAGAGTATAGGAGAGCATCATCATCCTCTCGCAAATGAGTGGGTAATCTATTCCGCAGGGACTTTAGAGATCACTATCGACGGTGAACTGAAGAGGACGACGGTGGAAAATACGACCTGCGTCAAGATACCTGCGGGCGCCAAGCACACCCTTCATTGCCTGACTGACGTGTCGTATCTTGTCCTTCGGGACCGGTCTGATGAGACAGTCTACACCAGCAGGACATAACCTTTTTAAAGAATTCTAGGATTTTATGTTTCATGCGGGAGTGGCAGAGTGGTCAAATGCGCAGGCTTCAGGCGCGATGAAAGTTTAAAGTTTCATCGCGGAAACAGCCTGTCCCTTAGTGGGTTCAAGGGTTCGAATCCCTTCTCCCGCATTTCCCTTATAGTTCGGTGCGACGTCGGTTTTGCATTGCGATATGCATTACAATATTGATATAGTGGCGTGCCTTGAGGTGCGCTATGGCTGAAAACGATATCTATGATTCGAAGGGTACGTATGAGCGGATAAGGGATTATTTAGAATTGTATGTGCTGCCGCCTGCTTCTGTAAATGGAAAAAAGGGTTTGAGAAGGTATTATATCAGGAATAAGGAGAGGACATACATGATCACCGCCCACAAATACGCAAAGGTCTGAGTATTCACATTCGCAACCATCAAACCCTTAATCCAGTCAAGCAATGGCTGTAAAGGAGCACTAAGAAGACCTGCAATAAAGTCAAAAAGCTTCTCCCAAATACAAGATCCCAGGTTAGCCAATCCACAATCCCCCAAAACGACACCTCCGTACAGAAACAGTGAACGCAGTCGAGAGGTTATAAAGATTGTAAAGCAATCGTATGTACACATCAATAATGACCAGTCGTCAGGGGGGACGGGAAACTCTCACAGCATTGTCTTTTCGATAAGAGAGTAAACGTCTAAAGCTTAGAAAGATTTATAATAATAAATTATTTGAAGACCCGATATGGATACATCCCTCTGTGATACCAGCTTTCTCAAGGTAGGAAACCTTGGAATGTCAATGGCATTATATGGCCGAGATGCACAAGGGAAGATAAGCACCTTATTACTTTACCTCGAAGAATTCAAAGCTGGAAAATTTGAGCATGCTGAACGCTACAAGAAAGTTTTCTCTGAACTGCTTGCTGATCTCGAACTCATCAAGAGTGAAGGATTTATTGTCAGGCATCGCAGTATTACTGACTTCATCACCATCCTGGATAGGATACGCTACGTTCAATTCCCAGACTATATTGAAACCGCATTTCGTAAACGGGCAAATAAAATAATCGCCATGCTTACCAAACTCTTCCAAAGGCATTACCAGAATGAGTCGAGAGCCCTCAAAGGACTACCTCCAACTCAAACAGTAATGGAACGCTTGTATCAAAATATCCCCCATAGAGTTGTTGTCATAGGAGAATCCATGGATTACCTCAACAAGGAAACCCAAAAAAGGTTTAATCAATTAAATAATAGTATTAGCCGCAAAGATGACGCAGGAAATATAAACTCCTATGCAGAATCATACTTCTACTCACTTACGCTCGAATTGCAGCAGGAATTTTCACTCGAGGATGACCTTGAAATTCAAGAGGTCACGCTGCATGATGAGCTCGAGGTCATTCGTTCATATCCTGCAATGCAGTCCATCTACAGACAACTTACTGAAACCTATGCGGAATTCTTTGCCAGAGACATCAGGGATGCTTTTGAAGATACCTCCCTAAAAATCAGTACAGGTCCCCCCGTGATCATGAAGGAAGTTCATGAATTCGAGCCAAGAGAAGGAAAAAGATGCCTAAGCCTACCATTCATATCCCGATCCCTGACAACACCATGGTCTACGAAAATAAAACTGCCAAACAGACCACCAGATCAGGAAGGATCCTACAAAGGAGAATACATTGTGCAGAGTTATTTTTATGATGATACCTGGTCACATACAAGAGTTCAGGATCCTCAGTACAAAATATGGAAGAAAGAAGCGATTATGGTTTTCAATGGAGTGCCTCTTCTTCTCCCAGAAGCTCCTCTTACTCAGCCATTCTACATGGTAGGCGGAGCAGATAACCAATGGTTAAGCATAAGCCAATCCACAGATAGAGAGACAAATTGCATGGTGAATGTTTTTTTTACACGGCAGAACAAGAATTTCAAGAACTACCTCGAGCATATTCAAAGACAATATTCCCCATTTCTCAAAGAAAGAATGGACCAACTGATTGCTTTGCATGAAAAATATTTTATAGAAGAGTACAAAAAACCAAATGTCTGGCTTTTGTCCTATGACCTCGAACTTTGTGTTGATTACGAGAGAACAAGGGCTCAGTTCGCCCAAGAACTTAATAAACTTCTCAATGTCATAAGGATTCTTCTTGAAGGATCAGAGGAAATCAAACTTACAGAGCACAGGATCTACGAAGGAATGGACGGCATCAATTTTTTTTACAGGACAACAATACCATTGTTGCTCTCACATGTCGTTATGATGAGAAGAACCATTTCCACAAAAACGTATGCAGGTGACATTACGCCGTTACCTGATGGTTTTACAAAAGAATTTCCGCAGTTTGGCGTAGGGATGCTTGATCAGATGTTCCATGATTTCAAAGATCCACACATACCTGATTACCGGTGGATTGACCTTGCAACTTATTACGAGGTCAATGTCCATACGAGAAATCTTTCCAGAAAAATCGTCACTACTGATTCACAAGAAGAATTCGAGGCAGACATGGAACAAGGCAAAACCAAAAGAGAACAGAAACAGAATGGCGATTCAAGCCATTATCGCGACGAGATGTGGAGGATGCTCAAGAAGACAACTGATGAAAATGCTGCATTGAGGAGTTCATACCTTCGTTTCTTAAGGTTTGTCGGAAAAGAAAAACTGAAAGAGAAAATACTCGACATGGCCGCACTCAACAGCGAACATAGTAGGTATACCTTGTATGCGAAGGATCATGGACCGATTACCCTGACAGAATTCAGTGATGATCTGCTGGCATGGATTCTCTTTTCAGGACCCATCCCGGAAGAATATGCGCAATTCTTTCATCAGTGATATTTTTTTCGCTCCAATAGTTAGTCCATTCTCCAATAATAGAAACTGATAGGAAACAAACTCACTTTTAACGACTTCACCCCTCAAGAGATTGTCTTCTCAATAATCAGTAATACATGCTTACCCAATTTTTTCTATAAGAATCTCCCCAAATACTTTGATTCGATTCCGCGGGTGTTTCTAGATCAAATACTGATAATCGAAAAATATTTTAACCTGTTCTTCTTCGGAGGAGGTGTTAGGCACGTTTGCTCGTCGTCGCATTAGACTATAGGGTTGTTGCGCTTCTCCCGCAGCCATTTTTTTATACAATTTTTGTATGTATTTGTACAATTTTTGTATATTTTCGAAACATTTTAATATCTGTCGTGTTTATCTCTTCTTATGGCGCATAATAAGGAAGAGATTACTGCAGAACGCTTGTTTGCATTACTCGAGTCTCTCTCCAAATTTATCGATATGAAGATGAAGATATATGCGTTAGGCGGGACTGCGCTGACGATTCTTCATATGAAAAAGTCGACTTTGGACATTGATCTGAATATTGCCACTAAGAAAGAATATGAATATCTCTGCCACATATTTGAGCAGATTGGCTTTACTAGAACTGGCGACATTCGCTGGATGAGTCAGGAAGGGTTAGCGTTTGACCTCTTTCACGGCTCAAACATCATGGGAACGCAGCTTCTACCTGATTGCCTAGAAAAGTCCACGTCCATCAAGTCATTTGGCAGTATTGACTTGTTTACACTTTCGCTGCAAGACACCATCATCAGCAAACTGGCAAGGGGAGATTCACGAGATTTTGATGATATCAAGAGTATTTTTAAGAAAGAACAGATCGATCTTCAGGGTTTGGTGAAAAGATACGAAGAGACCATGGAGAATTCAATCGTGTCTCACTATCAACAAAAGTTGCTCGATCTGATTGAGATAAAATTTGGCGAATGGAAATTCCCTCTGGATAAAAAACTCATAGCAGAGGTCAAAAAATGGCGCTAGCTGTCGAAAAAAGATTGCAGACTGCAGGATATCGCATGCTTGGAGATGACGAACACATAGATGCATTACTCATTGATATTCTCAGGACGAAGAATGCGAGATACTTGAAAACCGTCCCCTTCCTCATCTATAAACATAATCCGAATACTATTGCTATCCGTAAAAAATTAGAAAGGAAAGAAGAAGAGTTGTTTGACATCATACTGAATTTCACTGCAAGAATATTCAAGGAGCTCAATATTCAGAAGGATATAGAAAATTTTAGGAAGAAACTTAAGGGAGATTGCCGCAAGTCAGGTCTTGAATATGTTGAATTCAAGGAAGAGTTCGAGCTGCAGCTGCGAAACGACACGAAACCAAACCTTTTGATCGACACGCAAAAGATCGACGAAGAAAGAAATCTCCAGTTCGCGCTTTCTGTGCTTTTTACAAAGAAAGAGAAACAGATCATCAAACAGCTTCAGGAGGATACATCAGTTAGCAAGACTGAATATGAGTATTATTCAAGAAAAACAAAGAAGAAACTCAAGAGTATCATTATTTTGCACGATTTCGCCTTGAGTATATCTCAAAAATCGCCAAGAGTTGAAAATGAGGCAAAGAGATAGCTAATGTGATGATCGTGTGCAGATTTGTTCTTATGGATCGTCTCCTCAAAGTGTGACTGTGAGTTTGTCAAGAACGGCACTGTGATTATGAGTGGCGGTACTGGTGAGTCCTTCAACAGGATATATCCCATGATAATCGATACCTTTTTTAATCTGTTCTTCTCAGAAGGGGGTGATTGACATGCTTGCTTGTCGTCGCATTGAACCATAGGGTTGTCGCGTTTCTCCCGCATGGTTTTTTAGTTGTCTGCAGTGCTGATCGCCTTCTTCCCCTCATCTGACGTGATGAATGCCAAGAATGTGCAGAATGCGTCGAGGATCTCCACTTGGGTGATGAATCCCGCCACCTCGTCTCCTTCCACGACGATGAGCCTTCGTATGTCCTTGTCTATGCTGATGTTGTTTGCCTTGATGATGCTCGTGTTTTTCGGGATGGTGATGAGATTCGTTTTCATGAGTGTCTTTACGGTCGCAGCGGTGAGGAATCGCGGATTCTTCGTGTATGCCATGAGCAGGTCGCGCTCGGTGATGATGCCGAGCAGCTTTGTCTTTTGCATGCCAAGGATGGCGTTTGATTTCCATTTGATGAATTGGGAAAGGTGGTCCTTGATGCGGTCGTTTGCCTGCGCCCGTATGTAGTCTTTGCTGAGGTAGGATTCTACGAGGGGGATGTGCTCTGATTCGAATGCGTGCTTGTTGAAGAAGTCGTGGTGGGATTTGAGGATGTCAGTCATGGTGACGATGCCGATGAGGTTTTCCTGCTCGACGATTGGTAGTTTTCTGATCTTGTGCTTGATCATGAGGAGCTCTGCCTCTCCAAGGCGCATTGCCTTGTTCGCACTTGTCACGTTCCTCGTCATGATGTCGCCTGCAGTGATGGCCGAGAGTCTCTTGTCTTCTATCTTTCTGAGGATGTCTGTCTCGGTGATGATGCCTTTGAGTTTTTTTCCGTCCGTGACAAGGATGCTTCCTGCATTGTTCGTGTCGAATATGCTTATAATCTCATGTGCTGTCGTGCTTTCATTGACAGTTATCAACCTCTCTGTCATGATGTCTTTGAGAGGGATGTTCAAGATGTTGGCGATCTGCTTGCGGATCTTCACGAGCTGGTT
This sequence comes from archaeon, assembly GCA_020057445.1. Classification (GTDB taxonomy): domain Archaea; phylum Nanobdellota; class Nanobdellia; order Woesearchaeales; family JAHJEM01; genus JAHJEM01. The sequence continues at coordinate 6,460 of JAGVFV010000059.1, forward strand.
TTTCTGCGGCGGGTTGATGAGCTTGAAGATTATGTAGCTGACGGCGAACAGGATGAGGAGGAGCGCGATGATCGGTATGAAGGTACGAAAGACGCCTCTCATGTCTGCCTGTGCTGCACAAACCCTTGTAGCGAGCATTGCGGCGACGGCGATCGACGCGATGGTGAATCTTTGGAGTCCCATGGGATGTTTTTTCCTTTTGCTCCTTTATAAATTTTCTTGCGCTCGCCTGTCTTTTTCAGCCAGATGCGTCTTTGGCTATATGAAGGAAAAATGGCCTTGAGACAGGTATGGGCGGGCAGACGTGGCATGCGCAACACATTTAAAGCATTGCGATAATGGAAGTACTATGCGCTGGTCATCATTCCCCCTACTGTTATTACTATTTTCGTGTCCTGTCTTTGCCTATCATGCGCATCCGTTCACGCTCTTTACCGAAGAGGACATCTCCCGCCTGCAGGAGAAGATGACAGACGGAAACGGACCTGATGATGCTGCGATGACACGGACGATCACGGCTGCAGATTATTACTTGAGTATTCCGGAGTCGACGTTTTTTACTGCAACGAGTATCGGTTCCGGGACTCCCGTATATGTACAGTTGGAGGCTTTTGCTTATTATTTCGGGGATCCTGCACAAAAATCTCTCTATCGCGACAAGTGTGTGGCGATGGCGACGTATCTTTCTGACAATTTCCATCCAGACAATATGGTGACGAATAACTATCCTGAGCAGGACAATCCCTGGATATTATTCAGCCTCTCGTTGGCGTATGATATGTGCTATAACGAGTTTGCGGCAGACAGCCCTCAGAAGGTTGCTCTTCGGACTGAGATAGAGGCATACCTGAATTATGCGTACAATGTGCGCACTGATTGGAGGAACGATATCAACTTCTATGCGAATGGGAATTTTCATGCGAATATCGGAGGCAGCATCCTCATGGGAGGCCTTGTGATCAAGGATGATGGCCAAAACCAGGTCCTGTACCAGGATGCGATCACTCTCGGGCATACTGCAGTGCAAGGGTATATCCAGCATTCGCTGGATTCAGACGGCGGGTGTACTGAGGGTGTCGGATACTGCGCGCTCTCGATGCTCGGACTGACCTATGGTGTCATCCCCCAGAAGAATTATGACGGGACGGATTTCTTTTCAGACCCCCGCGTGGAGAAAATCCTCTCCTATCTCGCATATAATGCCATCCCTGAGGGGAACGGCCTCTTCCACAACTGGAATGACTGGCCGACGTATGAGTATAGCATCATTTCATCCTGGCATATGTTTCCAACGTATGCACTGACGAGGTTCCCGACGCCGCTCGCCCGTTTTGTGCATGACCATTATGTCGGAGCCTATCCACAGGATCCGGTTTTCCTCGCCCTCTTCGGCGACGATGTCCCTTCTGCGGACATCGCAGCCCTTCTTCCTGATTCTGCGCTCTTTTCCGGTGTCGGGCAGTATTTTTACCGCAGCGGATGGAATTTTGGCGGCCAGAGCAATGACCTGCACTTCACCTTTTTCTCCGGCAATTTTCATCGGGGCCACAACCAGGAAGACAAGAATACATTCTCGCTGATCGGGTTCAAGGACCGTCTGATCATCGACACAGGGGATTCTCACGATGCTGGCGCATGCGGCGATCCTGCCTCGATGCTTGAAGGCCATAACCTCATCTTGATCAATCCATATGGGGATTATTATGATGCAAATGGGAATGGGCTGCAGGACCCTGGCGAAACCATAGATTATATGGGCATGGCAAAATCGAGCGGGAATTGCGGGACAGACGGATACATCAGGAGTTCCTTGATCACACAGGGCATTGACATGCTCCATGGCGATGCGAGGGAAGCGTACATCCAGAACAATGCAGAGTTCAATCCCTTTCCCCAGTGGGCATGGTGCGCTCACAAGTATAACGAAGGGACGACTGAAGCGATCACCTGCATCCATACAAACACCATGGACCGTGCGAACAGGTATTTTCTTGTCATCAAGCCAGAGGCAGGTCATCCTGGATATTTCGTGCTTGCGGACGATACAAGAACGTCCACAAATCCGGCAGACCAGTACAAGTTCTTGCTCCATACTGAATATAAGGATGATAGCAGCCCCTTCCATAGGAATTCGTGGGATACGTCTGCAAATCCTCTCCGGGTTCTCGGCGAGCACGGAGGTCTCCTGAACGTATACTGGGTGTCCCCGACGTACACGACTTCGCTCTTTGCAAATTCGCTCTATTCTACGCTGAAAATCCCTCCCTATTACAATCAGGACGGTTACAATAGGCTTCTTCAGGCGACATTGACGAGCGGGAATCCGCAGTGGTTCATGCTCTTCTTTCCTTATGGCCCGACTATTGTGCCTCCGTCCTACAATGCGATCGCCCTGACTGCAGGTCTTGGAGCAAAGCTGACATTTCCATCATATACTGATGAGGTGTATTATGCGCCGGACAATAGCATTCAGGGACCGGGCGTCTCCGGCACGTTCAAGGCTGCATGGGTGAGAGAGGAAAATGGCTTACCCTCGCACTATGCTGCGATGTATGTGCGTGATATGAGCAAGGCGGGCAGGGTCCTCATCTCTGTCATCAATGATGGAGGGCAGAATCCAAACATTGCCAGCAATGGCACGACATTGGTTGTTGACGATCGTCAGCCGACCTATACGGTCTATGGTCCGTCATTGGTCAAAGCAGCCTATAAGGAGGAGGCACTGCCGATGTATAGGGCAGGTGACTACCGTCTGGTGTCATTGACCCCTCCTCCATCCTGCGCTGCGCAGGGCGGGGACATTTGTTTGGCGTACGAGGTGTGTCCTGGAGAGTATATTTTTTCAGAGGATTCTGATGTCTGCTGCAACGTCCAGTGCGAATCGAGTGTCGCTCCTCCTGTGATCACAAATGTCCGCGCAGCTGCCTCAGAAGTGATGGCGCTCATCCAGTGGATGACAGATATCCCTTCCGATACCCAGGTCGAATATGGCTTGACTCCTGCGCATGGTTCATCGACTTTCCTTGGTCCTGATCTCATCAGGGTACATCTCGTTACCATCAATGGATTGACTCCTGCGACGACGTATCATTACAGGGTGAAGAGCTGCATCTATGGAACGCTCTGTTCGTTTTCAGATGATGCGACCTTTACGACGAATGCAGTATCATGTGAAAGCAGCGGGGGGCAATGCCTTGCTGATTGCGGTCTGTATGCTGATTGTTCGCCATCTGGCATGGCTTGTGCAGATGGCTTGACCTGTTGCGTCGGCTCGTGCTCTTGCCAGGGTGTCCCTCCTGATGAGGATTGCGATGGGCTTATTGACGATGGGGAATTGGAGCGCTCTATCGACAGGTGGCTGCAGGGCATGATTCCCATGGACCAGATGCTGGAGATCATGTCCTGGTGGAAGAGCAGCTGAAGCAGTAAGATTTATATAGGAAATAGAAAAGTATTCACGTTTGGGTTTGAGGCATGACTGTTACAAAGATCAATAAGATTGAGATGAAGGGCTTTAAGTCATTTGCGAGCAAGATAGAGATAGTTTTTGGGGAGAAGTTCAATTGCGTGCTTGGCCCGAACGGTTCTGGCAAGTCCAACATCCTTGACGCCCTCTGCTTTGTGCTCGGGAAGTCATCTGCAAAGGGAATGCGGGTGGAGAAGAGCGCTAACCTGATCTATAACGGCGGGAAATTGAAGAATCCTGCAAAAGAGGGAATGGTCGCGATCTATTTCGATAACGCAAAAAAAGGCTTTCCCGAGCCGACTCCTGAAGTCAAGATCACGAGGATAATCAAGGAGTCTGGACAGTCAGTGTATAAGATCAATGACAAGGTGAGGACGCGCCAGCAGGTGCTGGACCTTCTTTCCATGGTACGGGTCAATCCTGACGGGCATAATATCATACTCCAAGGCGACATCATCCACCTGATCGAGATGAGCACGAACGAGCGGCGGCTCATCGTGGAAGAGATCGCGGGCATTTCTGTGTATGAAGAGAAGAAGGATAAGGCATTGAAGGAACTGCAGCGGGTGGAAGAGAAGATGAACGAGGCAGAGATCATCCTCACCGAGCGTAAGACCTACCTGCAGGAATTGAAGAAGGAACGCGACCAGGCCATGAAATTCAAGGACCTGGATGACAAGATCAAGAGGAACAAGGCGACGCTCGTCCATCTGAACATGCAGAAGAAGAAGGAAGAGCTAAAGAAGCGAGAAAAAGAGGCTGCGGAAGGAAACGACCGCCTGAAGAGGATCGACGAGGAGATGGAGAAGCAGAGGAAGGAGATCCTCGAGCATAAGGAGAAGATAGAGAAGATCAACCAGGAAGTCGAGCGCAAAGGCGAGAAGGAGCAGGTCGCCTTGCATAAGGAAGTGGAATCGCTCAAAGTCGAGATCGCCGTCGGAAGCCAGCGCATGGAGACGCTAAAAGCAGAGAAGACGAAGATCGAGGAGAGGAAATCAGAGCTTGAGAAGAACCTCAAGGACCTGGAAGAAAAGGTAAAGGCAAGGCAGGGCGTCATCGATGATGCGAAGAAGCGCCTGAAGCTACGCGAGGACACGGTAAAAGACCTTGACCGGAAGATCGAGGAGTTCCGAAAGAAGAACCAGCTGTCAGACGCTGTTGATGTCGACAAGAGGATCGAGACGATCGACAAGGAGGCAGACTCCCTGCAGGAAGAGATCGTGAAGGTCAGGGAATCCCAGCAGAACCTGCTCCGCGAGAAGGACAGGCTCGAGATCTCGGTGCAATCGATCGACGCGAAGATCGAGAAGGTGCTTTCTGTCGAGAAGGAGAACAAGGCCGCTATCGCAGACCTGAAGCGACGCAAAGAGGAATTCCGAAAAGCAACTCTTGAGCTTTCAAAGAAATTGCAGGACAGCTCATCATATGCCGTACAGCTCGACAATGCGCAAAAATCCATGCTTGCGAGAAAAGAGGAATTGGGAAAGCTCAAGGCAAGACATTCTGCGATCGCAGAGAATGTGTCTGGCGGAGTCGCCATCCAGAAGATCCTGGAAATGAAGAGCAAGGAGAAAGGGATCCTTGGGACTGTCTCTGACCTTGGGGTCGTGCAGTCGAAGTTCTCTCTCGCGCTAGAAGTCGCCGCAGGGCAGAGGATCAAGAGCATCGTCGTCGAAAATGATGCCATAGCTGCAAAATGCATCAGTTACCTCAAGCAGAACAAGCTTGGCGTCGCGACGTTCCTTCCGCTGAATAAACTGCAGGCATCCCCACATGACAGCATCTTGCCAAAAGGCGCTGGCGTGCACGGGTTTGCAGTCGATCTTGTGCAGTTCAAGCCGCAATACAAGAAAGTGTTCGAGTACGTGCTTTCAGGCACGATCGTCGTCGATGATGTGGAGACCAGCAGGAGTGTTGGCATCGGAAAGGCCCGCATGGTGACTGTCGACGGCGACCTGATGGAGAAGAGCGGCGCCATGCAAGGAGGTTTCCGCAAAAAAGAATCACTCGGCCTTGGCTTCCAGGAAAAGGAAGTCAGCGAGGGCATGGACAAGCTCGAAAAGGAGATCGCAGACTTAGAATCAGTCATCGCAAACATTGAGGAGAAGAAGAAAAGCAACGAAGCCGCAATCGATCGCCTTCGCGAATTCAAGGCAAATCAGGAAGCGGAGATACTCACTATCGAAAAGACATTGCATCTGGAGTCTGGCGACCTTGATGCCTCGCGCACAGAGAAAGGCAAGATCGCCTCTGAATTGAAGGAGCTTGAGAAGAAGACAGAAACGTTCATGCAGGACATCTCCAAGAAGAACAAGAGGCTTGCAGACCTCAAGATCGAGAAGCAGGAACTTCGCGAGAAGATAACCCAGATGAGGAACCCCCGCCTCCTTGCAGAGCTCAACACGTTTGAGGAGAAGAAGAAGGAGATCGTGCAGGAGGTGCTCGACATAAAAGGGGAAGTCAAGAATGCCGAATCCGAGATCACGAATGTCTTCTCTCCAGAGAAGGAGAGCATCCAGAAGATCATCAGGCAGCAGGAGAAAGAGAAGGGAGTCTTTGAGAAGGAAGGGTTGGAATTAGAGAAGGCAATCGGGACAAAGAAGAAAGGCCTCTCTGACAAGGAAGAGGCTGAGAAGAAATTCTATGCCCAGTTCAAGGAACTCTTCACGAAAAGGACACAGGCGTCAAACCTCGTGGCAAAGCTCGAGGAGAAAGTGGCGCAGAAAGAGCGGGAGAGGCGTGAAGGCCAGGATAAGGGAAACCTTGTCTCTCTCGACATGGCAAGATTGAAGGCAGAGCTTGCCGGTGTTGAAGAAGAGGCGCGGCAGTATCATGGTGTTGCGATCTTTGAGGGGAAGGATCCTGCAGACATCATGAAGGAGATCGGCCAGTTCGAGAAGATGGCCTCTGACATCGGCGCAGTGAACATGAAGGCACTTGAGATCTACGAGCGTATCGAAGCAGAATACAAGAACCTGCAGGAGAAGAGGGCGAGCCTGATGAAGGAGCGCGAGGATGTGCTCGTGATGATCAATGAGATCGATTCGAAGAAGAGAGAACTGTTCATGAAGACATTTAATGTCATGACAAAGAATTTCCAGACCATATTCAAGTCACTCTCGACAAAGGGAGAGGCGTACCTGGAGCTCGAGAATGAGAACGACCCGTTCATCGCAGGCCTGGAGATCAAGGTCAGGCTTGTGGGAAAGAAGTTCCTTGACATCAGGTCGCTCTCCGGCGGGGAGAAGACGCTGACTGCGCTTGCCTTCCTTTTCGCGATACAGGAGCATGAGCCTGCAAGCTTCTACGTGCTTGACGAGGTGGACGCCGCGCTTGACAAGAGGAATTCAGAGCTGCTCGCAGACCTTGTCAAGTCTTATTCAGAGAAGGCGCAGTACATCATCATCAGCCATAACGACCAGGTCATCAGCACGGCAGACCTGCTGTATGGCGTGTCCATGACAGAGCACGGGATATCGAAAGTGACGAGTTTGAAGATATGATGTCGTATTCTGCTCCTCCTTTCTCTAGCAAGATTTAAATATGCGCGGCCAGTATGCTGTGGCATGGCATTCGACCTCCATCCTCTTGCCGTGCATTTCCCGATCGCGCTCCTCGTGTTCTACGCTGTGCTCGAGTGCGCACGGTTCAAGAAGCTGACGTCGCAGAAATGGTTCTTCTTCGTGAAAGCGATGCTCGTCATCGCAGGCACGCTAGGAGCGTGCGTCGCGCTCCTGACAGGAAATATCGCAGGCGAGAACATGGAAGGAAGCATAAGCGAGGATGTCATGGGCATGCACAGTCTCTTTGCCTACACGGCGACCGTCATCTTTGGGGTCATCGCCCTTCTTTACTTGCTCGCGTGGATATCACACGGCGTGCAGAGCAGGTTCCTCAAGCGTGTCCGCTCGTTTGTCGAATCTTGGGTGATGGTCATCCCTGCAGTCCTCGGCCTTGTTGCGATCATTGTCATCGGAGCGTTAGGCGCTGTCCTCGTGTACGGGAAGGACATCGATCCTGTCGTCAGATGGATCTATTCGTTATTTTTTTAAGGCTTTATTTTTTTAGGGAAGAAAATGCCGTAAGGAGGTCTTTTACCGTCCTATCCCAATCAAACCCTGCGACGACTGTCGCACGCGCCGCCTTTCCGAGGTCTTCCCTCATCTTCGGGTGCTCGATGAGGTATTCTATCTTCTTTGCGAGCTGCACTGAATTCTGGAAGTCGAAGAAGATGCCGTTCTCCCCGTCCTCTATGTAGTCCTTGACAAATCCCACGCGGGTCGAGATGACGGGTACGCCGCAGGACATGGCTTCAAGGACAGAGAGGCAGGTGGTCTCGGTGAGCGAGGAGAGCACGTAGATGTCCATCGCCTGCAGGTAGGGGACGACGTTGAATTTTGTGCCTGTGAAGATCACGTCCTTTCTCATGAACATGGTTTTCAGCTGGGGAAGGCCGTCGCCGACGATGATGAGCTTCTTGCCGTGCTTTTTCATGCGTAGGAATCCCCGAAGGAGCGTCTGGAGGTCTTTTTCCCTAGACAGGCGTCCGTGATAGCCTATGAGGATGGCATCCTGATCGACATCTATAGCCTTCTTTGCTTCTCGCTTGCTGTGGGGCGGGCAGAATTTCTTGGTGTCGCATCCGAGGTGGACGACGCGGATGGGCTTCTTTCCTATCTCCCACGAGATGAGGTCGAGAATTCCCGTGGATGGCACGATGATCATGTCGACCTTGGAGTAGAAGTGCTTGGTGAATCTGCGCATGAGGGGATATGCCATGCGACGAAGGAACAGGCTCTTGACTGCCATGGGGACGAGTTCCCATTCGACAGAGTGGATGAAGGAGACTGTCTTTTTTTTCTGCTTGTGCGCGGAAAGGATGGTAAGAGCGCCGATCGGCCCGAGTCCTTGTGTGAAGACAAGGTCCGCTCCCTTGATCACTTCATTGATCTCCTTTCGCCTGAAGCGCGCTGGCCGGAAGTCTCCGACGTAGAAGTTGTAGAGCGGGATCCTGACGATGTTGATCTCGTCGTGGATGCCTGAAATCGTGTTCTTGTACGCTGGGCAGATGACAGTGATGTCGTAGTGCTTCTTGAGGCGGGGAATGATCTCAGAGAGGAAGCGGGCGATGCCGTCTGCTCTCGGGTAGTAGTTGTCTGTGGCGATGACGAGCTTAGCGTTCAATGGCAAACACCTCGGCAAACGTACACCGGTGGAGAATGCCAAGGGTGATTCCCCTGACATATACCATCAGGAAGAGCAGGTTGTTGAAGAACACATAGGAGAAGAAGTTGATCTGGCTGCGGAACGACCGCAGCGCGAGGATCTTCTTCTTGAAGGTCGCAGAGATGTCGACGACAAGAAGAGGCGTCGCTGTCGCCTTTCTCATGAAGATGTTCCAGACAACAAAGGTGTAGAGCGGGCAGATAAGCTTCATGCGGTCGTAGGTCTCTATGACAAGCCGGTGCACAGTGCGGTGGTCCGGGTGCGTATCATTCTCTGCATGGGTGAATATCTTCTGCGGCTTATAGAGCATGATGATGTGCTTGAGCTTCTCCTTGACAAGGCCGTCGGAGTGTTTGCCTTTTTCTCCGGCAAGGCCAAGGAACATGACTTTCTTCCCTCCGATGATCTTATTCGCCTCGATGGACTCGTCGATCCTGATCTTCCTAATGACACGTGGCTTGAAGTGAGGATGGGAGAGCTCCCCGAAAAAGATGACGACTGTGTAGACATCCCATCCTTCCTTTGCGTACTTTGCCATGGTGCCGCCAGAGCCAAAGATCTGGTCGTCTGAGTGCGCGCAGATGACAAGGACTGATTTTCTCCCCATAAGCTTCAGTCGAGGAGGGAGTAATTTAAAAATTTTTGCCAATAACTTTATATATACCCGATTCAAGGAAGAGGTTTGTGGGCAGGACTGTCTTGTTTCGGGAAAAGGAGCTGTACATACTTGCAGGATTCCTGATCGTGCTCAGCTTTGTTGTCAGCATCAAATTGTTCTCTGAGAGACCAGTGTCTTCCTTCCAGGGAAGGGCATTTGGAGGAGAGACAGCTTGCCCCTTGGGCGCTTCGAATACGACTGCCTTCCTGTATCGTGATGTCGACAATTCGTTATATTTGCGGTCTTTCAATGCAGGGACAGGAGCGTTCAATGCAAAGACCCTTGTCTCAGGAGTGGGCATTGACGAGCATCTCACGGCATTCTGGGATGTTGACCGCGACGGCGACATGGACCTCATCACTCACAAATACCTCTTCGATGCGACCGCCCATACAGTCGCGATAACCTTGTACAAATATGCCACAAACATAACAGTTCCTCCCTGTATCAAGAAGGAGATATTATATACTACTACGCTTCCTGTCCAGGATCTTGACGCTGACTGCTCAGACGCTGTTTGGTGCAAGCGTGTCGCAGTCTCGTATAATGACATCTTCCATGGTTTCCTCATAGGCATCCAAGGGTCAAAAAAATCATCAGGGGCAATGTACTATCTTGACCTGGATGACATGGCATTCGCAAGGATGTCCATCGACCTCTCGCCGATCGAACGCATGCCGCAATCGCTCGCTATCGGGAATTTCAACAATGACACATTCTCGAATCCAGACCTTCTCATCCTTGACTATAATTCGTCAGGCTGTCCAGAACTCAAGGTCCATTATTATGAAGGGCGTGACGCGTGGCTCACCCCGACATTCACGTACAGAAGCGTCGCATTCACGATCCCATCAGGGACAGCATACCAGCTCTTCCGTCCGGGAAAGCTAACCGCGAATCCGAGCATACATGAGGACATCCTGTAC
>JAGVFV010000012.1 GCA_020057445.1 archaeon
GGGCAGCCAAGACTGTCCATGAAAGCTACACGACCTGGCTGGTCGAAGCATATACTCCTCTCGTCGAAGCATCCCTCATGTATGCGACGAGCGTCATGAACGTAGTGCGAAAATACGTCATTCCCTTCGAAGCCTTCGGAGTGGAGCGCTTCATCAATTCAGACGGCACGATGCGGAATAAAGATGATATCCCTCGAACACTCCTCGAACTGTTCGAACAACGCTACAAACACATCGAAGAGACAACAAAACGGGACGACCTTCGGCCAAAGAGCGTGTATGCAGAAAGTCTCCTCCCTCCGATACCAAAAGCCATCCGAAAAGCAGCTGCAGATATCGTGTGATGCAAATAACTTTATAAAAACAACACGACACACGTCCAGCTATGGCACTCCTTGTCACCGGCGGAGCAGGATTCATAGGGTCGCATGTGTGCGAACGCTTGCTTTCGAAGAAAGAAGACATCGTCATCATCGACGACCTCAACGACTACTACGACCCGAAACTCAAAGAAAACAACCTGGCGCTGCTCAAGAAAGCAGGCAAATACTCCTTCTGCCACGCGGACATCCGCGACTACGCTGCACTTGAAAAGATCTTTTCCAAACACCGAATCGACAAGGTCATCCACCTTGCCGCACGAGCAGGGGTGCGGCCATCACTTTCCGATCCCCACCTATACACGACAGTCAATGTGCTTGGCACTGCAAACCTGCTCGAGCTTGCCCGGAAGAATGACGTGAAGACGTTCATCTTCGGAAGTTCAAGCAGCGTCTACGGAGAGAACAAGAAAATACCCTTTTCCGAAGACGACCGCGTGGACAGCCAGATCTCGCCCTACGCGGCGACAAAGCGCATGGGAGAACTGCTCTGCAAAGCGTACGCAGGGTATGGCATGCACATCACCTGCCTTCGGTTCTTCACTGTCTACGGACCTCGCGGACGGCCGGACATGGCACCTCGCAAATTCACAGAACATATCATTGCCGGAAAACAGATCGAGGTGTACGGTGACGGCAGCATGAAGCGCGATTATACTTTTGTGAGCGATATTGTGGACGGGATCATCCTCGCGCTCGAGAAGTCCTATCCCTTCAAGACCATCAACCTTGGCGACAACCATCCGTACACGATCACGGAACTGATCTCTGCCATCGAGAAAGCCACTGGAAAAAAAGCCAAGGTCGTCTTTAAGCCAGTCCCTAATGGTGATGTGCCAGTCACGTTTGCAGACATCTCAAAAGCAAAGAAACTCCTCGGTTGGGGGCCGAAGATAAAGCTTGAAGATGGGATCAAGAAACTTGTCCAATCCACAACCTGATCCCTGACATTACCTGATCTCTAATCGTTCTTCGATGATCAACGTGTCATCAACGCCAAGGGTCTGTCTCTGCACAAACCACTGCCTTTCTGCAGAATAGAGAATCTCATCGACCTTCTCATGATTGCGGACAGCAAGGTACTGATCTGCTTCGTCGAGAAGGTCAAGCGTCGGCGTGCGTGGGTCTAGCATGTTCATGTATCTTTTTGCAGCAGCGATATGCTGACCTGTCTCATCCGCAAGCCCTAATGCATTATAGCATTTTGCATAATACAGCTTCTTGGCAGCGCCAAAATACGGACGGTCATTCTCTGCAACAGCACTATCTCCTTTATCGTATCCTTCATAGAAATCATGAGACATGCCAAGACCAAGTATCATATACTTCTCCTGATCAACCTTGAATAGGTTCTCAAACGTCATGGGCAGGGTGTCTTGGGCAACATGGCATTCACTCCAAAACGTCGTCACATAGAACGTATCAGGCAATCCTTGCTCATTGACAAAGGGAACCGGATTGCTATACCCTCCTGCCTGCGCCAGTTGAGTTGACAAGGCCGCTGCCAAAACAATCCCCCCAAGAGTCTTCATAGTATAGGGGATGAAAAATGAAGAAATATAAAAAAGTAATGAAAAAGATTCACTTCTTCCTTAAGAAGAAGAATCCAGCGACTGCGCCAGCGACAGCGACTCCTGCTGCGACAAGGCCGAATTCAGGAACTTCAGGTTCCTTGCAGGCTCCGCGCTCGCATCCAAGCTCGCACGTCACGACGGTGAATTTAGGAACTTCCCCGCCGCAATCGCCATTCTCGCAATACCACTCGACAAGCTTGTCATCCGGGCACGGCAGGCAGAAATCTGTTGCTGAATAGTCATGCGGAAAGCCGAAGATGTAGATTCTGCCTGAGACAGTGCCTTGCGTTTCCGGAACTATCCCGCCGTCTGTATCAGAACAGGTGGGAAAGCGGCACATCTTATCTGTAGACTGTGCGCATGACATCGCATCGCAATTGCCTTCGAATGCAAAGATGTCCTTTGTCTCGGGATACGTTGCAATGACAGTATCCACTTCTGTTGTATCACAAACTTCAGTCTGAGCGTGCGAAATGGCAGCCAGAAATAAAAATACAGGTATTAACCAGAGCATTTTCTTCATAGGTATTACCCCCAATCAGACTGGAGAATACTTTAACATTTAAAAAGCTTTCCATAAAATAGCCACTGGCAAGAGAAAACTACTGTGTGTGTCACTACTATGTGTGTGTCAATTGTACCGTTCGACAAAGATGTTCTTGAAACCTTCTTTTTCCAATGCGTCCATGGTCTCTTGGACCATGTTTCCTGCTCCGCAGACGTACACATCAGCATCTTTCAGGTGAGAAAACCTGTTGATCTTGGTCTGCACATACCCTGTCTCAGGACCATCCTCCCGCGACAGGGTGATCACCACATGGAAATTCGGAAACGCCTTTTCAAGATCTTCCCACTCCTTAGCAAAGATGACATCAGCCTTTGTCCTCACCCCGAACAAGAGATGGATCTCATTCTTCCAGCCGGAATCGAGAGCAAAACGGATCATGCTCCGGAAAGGGGCGATGCCAGAGCCTGCAGCGATGAAGATGAGGGGATTTTCCGTCCTGCACAGCACGAACTTCCCCAGTGGCCCACGGATACGCAAAGAATCACCGACAGCCCTCTCATGCAGATATTTCGACGCCACACCACCCTCTACCTTCGCCACGCACAGCTCAAGGAACTCATCAATCGGGCTTGACGCGATGGAATAGGGACGAAGCAACAGCCGCTCACCTTCTATGACCACAAAGACGTATTGGCCGGGAAGGAAATCCAACTTCTTGTCCATCCTCATCTTCAATGTCTTGACAAAGGGCGTCTCATCGCTGATCTCCACAATCTCTCCTTTGAAATCATCCATGAAAAGGGCAGAGCAAGAGGTGGTTTAAAACAATTTCGCCAACCGAAAACTATAAGAGCCACCTGCAAGCATACGCGAGGCGGGTGAACAGAATTGAGAATAGACCAGGATCCAAAACTTGACTTTGATGACGTGCTGATCAGGCCAAAACGGTCAACCCTCATCAGCAGGGCAGACGTGGAACTAGAACGCTCGTTTACCTTCTTGCACAGCCACCGCACGTGGACAGGAATCCCGATCGTCGCCGCGAACATGGACTCCTCAGGCACGTTCGAGATGGCACAGGCGCTCTCGGAACACCACATGATCACAGTACTCCACAAGTTCTACAGCGTCGAGGAACTGGCGAAATTCCTTCCCGCATTCAACAAGCCAGACTATGTCTCTTACAGCGTCGGCATACGCGACGAGGATTTTGCAAAGCTCAAGACAGTCCTTTCCAAAGGACTGCAGAAGCACTTCAACTTCATCTGCCTCGACGTACCAAACGCCTACCTGGAAAACGTGGTCAAGAAAGTGCGCGAATTACGACAGCTCCTTCCCACCCACACGATCATCGCAGGAAACGTGGTCACGAACGAGATGACAGAGGAATTATTGCTTTCTGGCGCAGACATCGTGAAAGTAGGCATAGGAAGCGGGGCAGCATGCCTCACAAGGCGAAAGACAGGAATCGGCTACCCGCAATTGTCCGCGATCATCGAATGCTCAGACGCAAGCCACGGCATCAGCAACACGATCGGCTGCGGCCTCATCATGAGCGACGGCGGATGCAGGAATCCTTCCGACGTCGGAAAGGCATTCTGCGGAGGCGCAGACTTCCTCATGGCAGGAAGCATGTTCTCAGGATTCAGCCAATCAGGCGGAAAACTCGTGAAGAAAAAAAGGCAGAAATACAAGGAATACTACGGATCAAGCTCAGACGTGGCGATGGAACTGCATTACGGCAAGGTAGCAAAGCACAGGGCAAACGAAGGCAGGTATACGCTGATTCCCTACAAGGGAGATGTGCACGAATTCGTCCTGGATCTCCTCGGATCACTTCGAAGCACTGGCACGTACATCGGAGCGCGACGCCTGAAAGAATTCTCGAAAAGGACGACATTCATCCTCGTGAATAGGCAGCTGAACACGAGCATAGAACAGTACGATGCGGAAACGAGCTAGCCGTATTTCACTTTCAGGACATATTGCACAACGCCTATTGCCAATGCGATGAGATTGCAGACAAGGACTGGCATGGACCAGATGAGGTAGCCGTACCACGCCCAGAGGATGCAGTTCAAGACGTAGAAACTCACCATCATGAGCGAGAGGTCCTTCACACGCTTTGTCCTTATCGACTTGATGACCTGGGGAAGCATAAGGCTCGTGCCGACGACTGCGGCAAGGAAACCGATGATGGACGCAAGCGACATGATGCCTGGAAATGGATATGTGTTTTTAATGGTTATGGCGGAAATGATGTGCATCCCTTCTGACAGAGAAACCTTCCGGCGCTTTTTTGCATTAGCAGAACCTGACTTGCGCTCAAGATTTTTCATAAATATCATACCTTTTGCGGGAAAAGCATCAGCCCGGCCTTCATCCTCTCTGCGGCTTCGGATATTTTACGGTTTTGTCTCATTATTTCCGTATTTTTGTGCGCAAGGCATATGAATGTCTTTGCACTGCAAAATGCCATGCACAGGCGAAGCATCGTTTTCATCGACGCAAGCAACTTATTGGCCAGTTGGAGGGCATTTGCTGTCTCAAACAGAGCAAACCGTCGGATAGATTATCGGAAATTACTTGAAACATTAACAAAAGATACAGAATTCATCCGTGGCTATTATTATGATGCTGCCCCTCTCATCATAGATTCAAAAAGGCAAGGGTTCTTTGACAAGCTGCGTTCATTGGAAATCACCATTGTCACAAAACCATTGCGTTATAAGTATGTGACCTGCAGGCATTGCAGCGCGACAGATAGGGATGTCCCCTATCAGAAAGGGGTGGATGTCGCACTCGTCACCGATCTTATGGGTCTCGCCTTTGAGAAGGCATATGATATCGCGATTGTCATCAGCGGAGACAACGACCTTGTCGATGCTGTCAACTATGTCAAGAACAAAGGGATCAAGGTATGGGTGGCATCATTTGGCAATGCACTAGGCCAAGATATCATGCGCACAGCAGACCGTGTCATCCAGCTCGACAAGGTAGCGCAGGATATCATCCTAGAGCGAAAGATTTAAAAAAAACAAGACATACATGCTCCTCATTGAGACGGAAGGGAAGCTGGGGGACATACCCGTTACACTTCCCTTCTTGCAATTGTTCTAACAACAATGATTTTAGAACGAGCATTTTGTTGGTGTCAACAAAATGGTAACTGACAAACTTACTACGTATATGACTTATCTTTCTTCAGCAAGCAATTTCAGTTGTACACAACGCGTGTACAGCTTAATTGGTTCGTTATATAGAAAACTGAGAACACGGACGCGATGACAGAAAGATATACCTAAGGGGGGTGGCAATCTGCCCCCACCCTTCTGAGAACCTTTATCTCTACGACGCATATCTTTCAGATACCCTGCAGGGTCTTTGGAATCAGTCAAATCACCGAGAATGTCAGTTGTCGACAACCAGTCGATAGCTCACCGTCATGATTCCACATATTTCGAGATGGAAGTCTTCCTCGCTTTTGCTAAAGCCTTCTTAGCTTTTTTACTCAAAGAACGATTTTTGCTGGTGGAGCATACCATTACTCTGCTACCCTCTTACTGGTTTTTTTCGTCAATCGTTTTTCATCCTTCTTGACCTTTCGCTCAAGCTTCTTGATATCCTCTTCAGGAGGAAGCTCTTCTGGCTTTATCCCTCTTTTTGTAAGGACCTGCCTGACATCAGCATTGTTCCTCACATGCTCTTGGGTAATATCTTCTTCCCCCTTTAACTCGTCCTTCCTCACATTGAAATTCGTGATCTCTGTTGCAAGGTTCTTTGCCGTGATGGTGATTGTCGGAAGAAAATCCGCAAGCGGCCTCTTTTGTGGCACGCCAAGCCTTTCTTTCATCTGAGCAGTCGTGTTCCCTCCGAACAATACCTGGTCACCCCTGCTTCTGATCCTCGCAAAGCCATCATCATCAACCCCACGTTCATAGATTAATTTCGAGAGCTCTGTTTCAGAGGCGACAAGTTTCTGCCTCGCGTTCAGCCTCTCTATCAAAGCAATCCTTTTCTCGATCAATTCCTGCTTTCTTGTCTGGACTGCAAAATAGCTCTGGGCAAAGGCGATCTGCTCTTTCCTCGGATCCCCATTCTGCGCAATGAGGTAACAGGCGTAACGGGTGAGCATGATATCGTCGATATCTCTCGTAGCATTGGATCCAATACCGACCATTTTCCTGATGCCAGGAAAATGGTCATCAACGTCGTGCCCTGACTTCTTGCAGGCAACTTTTGCCTTTTCAATGACATGAACAAAGTTCTCCCACTTGTCATAACCCAAAAGCAACTGCAAGTCCCTTGCTAGCCAAAACTCAATCCCATCGGCCTCCTTTGCATGCTCTTCAAATGTCCTCTGCAGCTGTGCAATGATGACCTTGTCCATGCTTCTGGTTAATGCCTCCTTGCTTATAAACCATGCCCTCTGATGTCCAGTGCATAGGCACTCGAATTTATATGTATTTACGAAAACCGGAAAGAACACGGACCACACTGGAATGAGGGCAATCCGAAATATTTCCGGAAGAGTATTACTCATTGATAGTAAAAAAAGGGAAACCTTTAAAAAGAAGACGACGATACTTTCAACCAGGGGAACTGATATGAAAGTAGCA
>JAGVFV010000142.1 GCA_020057445.1 archaeon
CAAACGCATCCACAAGCTGCTCTCTATAGTCAAGACCGACAGGGTCATCCTCCTCGAAGGAAAGCTCAAACCCCACGAAGAGGCAGAACTCATCAGGAAGACCATGGAAGAGATTGATGACGACTTTCGAGGCATAGAGATCTCAGCGTTCAACCCGGAGACAAAAAACGACGCATTCTCTGCAAAAGTGCGAAACTCCCTCATCACCATGCTTCTTGGAGACCGAAAAGGGCTCACGATCATCGGACCTGCATCAGTCATCAAGGAAATAAAGCAAGACCCGGAAAAGATGCAACTCTACACCCATGAGGATGAAAAAAAGTGATCAGTGGTCATGGATTAGCGACGATCAGGAATCTTGGACAAGCCGCAATCAGAGGTCAACTATCGGTACTGATCCCATTCCACTGACCGCAGGAGAAAAATAACATGCCACATCAGTGCGCTAACTGCGGGAAACTGTACGAAGAAGGAAGCAGGGAGGTCCTCGACGGCTGCGGCTGCGCTGGAAAGATATTCTTCTTCATCTCGAAAGACAAGCTCTCCACTGCAGAACAGCCATTCATCCTGACAAGCAGCCATGCGGCAGCAATAGAGAAAGACGTCTACGACATGATGGGAAACGACTTCGACAGGGAAAAACCGATAGTCCTTGACCTCGAGAGCATCAACGTGCTCCAGCAGGGAAAGTACGAGATCGACCTCGTCAACCTCATGAAAAAAGGACACCCTCTCGTCTACAAGATCAAGGATGGCAAATACTACATCGACATCAGAGAGACCTTCCGTAAGATGGGAGACGGGAAGAAAGGGAAGAAGATTTAAGAGATGAATTTTCTGGATAAGATAGGAAAGAGCTAAAAAATCTTCTTTCCTTTCAACATCTTCTTCAACTTATTCATCGATTCTTTAGATGCCAATTCGAGGCTAATTGGCGTGATTGATATTTTTCGTTCATGTAATGCCTTTATGTCAGTTCCTTCTTTCCTATCAGAACGTTTGAATGCTGGAGCATTGTGACAATATACATCCCCGACCCTATTGAATAATTGTCCATATGACTCTCTGAACGGTTTTGTGATAACATATTCTGAACGAGGATGCAATGGAATATTCAATGAGACGACATCAATGCTCTTATCGAACTTCTCTTCAATCAATAAAGAAGCCACGCGAGCTGTAATCTTCGCAGAGACAGAAAAGACTTGTGGAGACAGATTCTTCTTGTCTTGTTTACCTTCAGGTATGTAAAGCGAAGATGCGATGGACTGTACTTCGTTGAGAGATGCCTCAATCGCTGCCCCAATCGTACCTGAGCTCAATATCCTGCCATGGCCTGCATTCGCACCATTGTTTATCCCAGATACGATTAATTTCGGCTTCGTCTTTAGCAAGTTATAGAGCCCTATCTGGATACAATCTGCAGGAGTACCATTCACAGCAAACATCTCAAAACCTCTTACTTTAACTTTTTTTACACACAGCTCTCTCTTCTTGGAAATTGCCTTTCCAATCCAGCTCTGTTCAGTCAATGGCGCGACTGTCACGACTGAAAACTGTTTTGAAAGTTCATGTAACAGCGCCAACAATCCCGGGGCGAAATACCCATCGTCATTCGTAAGCAATATGTCAACCATGAAGTCTTCACAACAAATAATTTGTTTAAAAAAGTATCGTTTGTCCCCTTGCGATACATTTAATAAGCCCTCAATCTCAGCGATATACATGCTCCTCGTCGACGTGCACAGCCATATGGATTTTCCAGAATTTGAGAAAGACCTTGATGAAGTCCTCGAAAGAAACCAACAAGCGGGAATCAAGGCAATCATCGTCAATGGAGTCGACCCCACTAGCAACAGGCGCGTGCTCGACATCTGCAAGACACATCCCATCCTCAAACCGGCGTTCGGATATTATCCGACACACATCATCGAAGCCGATGGAACAGCGCTTGACGAAGAGCTCTCCTGGATCGAGAGACAGCATCCGATCGCGCTAGGCGAAGTCGGGCTCGACTACAAGCACTCTGATGAGAATCAGTGGGGCGACGAAAAGAAAAAAGAGATGCAGGAAGGGTTCCAGAAGATCATCGCCCTTGCGGAGAAGAAAAAGATCCCTCTCATCGTGCACTCGCGGCAGGCAGAAGCGGACGTCGTCGACATGCTCGAATCCGCAAAGACGAAGAAGATAGTCATGCACTGCTTCATGGGAAGAAAGGCGCTCCTCAAGCGCATCATCGATAACGGATGGTACACATCCATCCCCTGCATCATAGGACGAGCACAGCAATTCCAGGACATGGCAAGACTGCAGGACATGGCTCATATCCTCACTGAGACAGACGCGCCATACCTTTCTCCCTTCAAAGACATCCCGAGGAACGAGCCTGCATTCATCCTCGAGACCATCAAGAAGATCGCAGAGATCAAGAAACTCGATGAGGAAGAAGTCGCAAACAACGTGTGGAAGAACTATCAGCAACTATTCTTGTGATCCTTTTATCACCAGCTTGACATTTCTGCTGATCTCATACGCCAACACCGCTTCCTGGCGATAATATTCCATCGTCATCCGGATGATCTCTTCAATATTGTCCTCGCTGCAATACACCCTGACCGGAATCATCTCTTCAATAAATGCCATCCCTTCAGGATTGACCCATTGCCCTTTTGCAGTCCGAAAGATGGTCATTCCTCCGGCGATCTCTCTTACCCGATCATCCCACACCCTGTGATACTCAACAGCATATTCCAGTCCATCATTAGAATACCGCGGCACCAAAATCTCCCATAATCTCTGTTCCATATCACGAGATATTTCTCGATTCATTTAAAGATTATCATTTCCAATCGCAAAACTTAAAAACACCCCCCGTTTGCCCCTCTGTATGTCTCTGGAATCGTTTTCACCGCAAGAGCTCCTCTCCAAAGGCCAGCAGGCTGAGCGCGAGGGAAATTTTCCCCAAGCGATAAAATTCTATATTGCCGCCCAAAAGAAGAATCCCCGACTGCAATATGTCTACACTGCGCTTGGAAACGCCTATGTGAGGAACAAGGAGCCAGGACAGGCAATAAAATCCTACAAGCGCTCGATAGAGCTCACAGAGGACAAGAACGCCCACCATAATCTCGGTCTTGTCTATTTCCATCTGAAAATGTATGACCATGCCAGCCACCACCTCGCTCAAGCGGAAAAGCAAGGGATTGCCGGAGACGACATCTACTTCTACCTCGCGAAATCCTTCTTCCTCACCAGACGATTCGAAGACGCGGAAAGGATAATCCTCAAGGGTCTCAAGAAGACAAAAAACCAGAAGCTTGCAGACATCCACAAGAAACTCAAGGAAGAAAAAGAGCGGCTTTCAGATAAATTTCCCGGAGAGGCAAAACTCCTCGCCATGATCAAGAAGAATCCAGAACACCTTCCTTCCTACAATCTGCTCGCCGTCTTCCATTTCAAGCACAACAACTTCGACAAGGGGGAAGCGCTCCTCAAAGATGCCGTGAAAAACAATCCCAAAAACCTCATAGCCTACACAAACCTTGCAGGCTATTACTTTGACAAGGAAAGATGGAAAGACGCTTGCCTGCTCCTTGACAAAGCGATCACCATCTCACCAGAGATGACGAACGTCAACATCAACCTCTACCTCAACCTTGCGCAAAGCTATCTCAAGCTGGATGAGAAAAAATCAGCGATCAAGATCCTTGAGAAGCTGCTCAAGCAGGACCCGCCAAAAAGGGAAATCGTCGAGAAGATGATCGAGGGGATAAAGAAAGACATGAAGTGATCTTCATCTCGCCATGATAAGAGTTTCACACATGTTTCTATCTGTCTGTGGAAGCGACTCGCATTCCTTCGGATCCATCGTCACAAAAGCCCTGCAGATCGTCTCTTGTCCTGCCCCATCTAGACTCTGGCAAATGGACGGGTCTTGCCTGGCAAGTGCAAAAAAGATGATGCATTTAAAGCGCTCATGAGAACCTGCAATCCTATCGCAGAGATCGATCGTCCCTTCTTCATAATGCGTGATTGCGGCATCTCCCCAGCAGATGTCTTGGAAATATCCTTTCTCCAAGCTGCAAAGGATCATGGCATCGTTAAGGCTCATGTCCGCGACCGCCTCTTTTATTGCGTTCTCTCTTTCCCTTATGTCGCTTTGCAGCGAAATTGTCCCAATGCCTACGACCGCAGCAAAGGCCAACGATAAAAAAATAATGCTCCACAGGAACCAGCGATCATCGCCATGATGCGCATGACCTCCAAGAAAATGCTTCCTCCGCTCCATCACGTAGGTGAAAAACACAACCATAAAGAGAAAACAGACAGAAAGACAACCATAATAGAACAGTACATAACTTCCGTACGGAGAGTTGCTCATCAGCTTCTCGGCAGAAACAAGGAGATTTCCCCCCTGAACAATTATCCCTGCGAGGAGAAATCCATATGCTGCCCTCATCCGGAGGAGGACAGCAAAAAAAAGCGCAATACTTAGCAATGACCCGAAGAGGCCGACGATGATTGCCTCATGAGGAAACAGGGAAAGGCCGAAAAAGAAGCCGGCCTGGAAAATCGCCTGCAAGGCGAAATAGAATGCGCTCAGCAATATGCCGATAAGGACCAGGCTCATGCCTGCGGGAAAATGACTTCTGTCCTCCATATCATCTTCCCTAATAGAGCAGACTTAAAAAGTTGATTATTCTAGAGCTCGCTTCTACAAGACGGATTGATTCAAGTGCGGCCCGGCATATCCGCCTTTCTGCTGCAAGATAGTCAAAGGCGCATCATATGCAATGTCGCTATTCCTAAAACAAGATTCAATGCTCTTTCGCATGACTTCTTCCTGCTCTGGATCCGAGCCGTTAGGGCCAAAACTTGATCCTGCATAAAATACCAATCGGGATCCATTCCACTCGACCTCTCCACCGCCGAGAATGCCGAGAGATCTCGCAGTAAGCATCACTTCAAGGATCTTCTTTTCTTCTCCTCTTGACTTGAAGAAATCCAACGCGATCTTGACATGCATCTTCGAAGCTTGATCGTAGACGATAGATTCCTTTCCGTCAATAGACATAACAACATACTTGTATACGCCTGCTTCCTTCGTTACGATTTCATCGATATCCATGCTCAATTATTTCTCAAGAATGATCCCATATCCGATCAGGCGAAAGCGCGTCCCGATGCGCCGCGAGATCGTGATCTTTGATTTCGGGCTTGCACAGATGGGCAATTTCAATTTGCAGTAAAATCTGTTCTTGGATAGATCAGTGACAATGCCAACTGTCGCGGCGGAATTCACATTCAGCATTAGTACCTCGCCAAGCTTGATGTTCTCGACTTTCAATTCCTCTTCAGAACCGACCACGCGGTCAAGAAGATGAGTCTCGAGCGTCAGCTCATACCAGACCTGCGGAAGCCTGTCAGGAAGGCCTACGACGTTGCCTCCGAGCGAATCCCCTTTCACGATCGCAGGATCAAGAGAAGTAAGCACGGCCATGGACCCTCCAGGACCGATGCTCTGCACGCTCTTTCCGCCTGTCTGGGCAGAAACGATCTTAGCGAACAGCGGTTTTGCCACGATCTTGTTCGCTTCAGTAATCACCCTCCCTGGCCGTATCTCTATCCGGTCTCCGACAGCGAGCTTGCCTTGGATAAGCGTACCTCCAAGAACTCCTCCAACTATTTTTTCAGTAGACGAGCCTGGCTTATTGATGTCAAAGCTTCTTGCGACGATCATCAGGGGATCGACTGTCCCATCACGTTCTGGAGTCTTGATAATATTTTGGATTGCTTCAAGGACAACATGGACATTCACCCGCTTCAGGGCAGAGATAGGGATGATCGGGGCAGACTCGTAGACAGTTCCCTTGAGGAATTCCTTGATCTGCTGGAAATTCCGAAGCGCACGCTCCTTTGGCACAAGGTCGACCTTGTTCTGGATGACGATGACATTCTTGATGCCAGAGATCTGCAAGGCCATCAGATGTTCCCTTGTCTGTGGTTGAGGGCAGGTCTCATTCGCAGCGATGAGCAGAAGGGCGCCGTCCATGATCGTCGCACCAGAAAGCATGGTCGCCATGAGACTCTCATGCCCTGGAGCATCGACAAGCGAGATCTTCCTTTGGAAGACGGAAGGCTCCTTGCAGTCAGGACATTCTTTCTCTGTCGTCAGCTTCTGGCATTTCTGGCATTTCCTGATGATGACATCAGCATAGCCAAGCCTTATCGTGATCCCTCTCTTGATCTCTTCAGAATGCGTATCTGTCCACTTTCCTGATAATGCCTCTGTCAGCGTCGTCTTCCCATGGTCGACATGGCCGACAAGGCCGACATTGACTTCTGGCTGCACATCCTCATGAGTCGATGGTTGTGCTTCCTGGACTTCTTTTTCCTCGGTTTTCTTCTTTGTCCTTTTTTTAGACTCTTCTTTCTTTGGTTCTTCTTTTTTGGCTTCTTTCTCTTCCTTCTTTTTCACCATGGTCATAAGAATCGCAGGCGCTTTAAAAAGCTTTTTACCACGAGAGGCAGAGGTTTGCCTTCCCGACATTTCATTGGCGCTATGCCTGAACCTGGAAATATCCTGCGTCGAACCACAGAATCTGTTCAATCCACTCTGTACTTGAACGTATTTCGCTTTCCTGTGTTCTTGAACTTGATGATGTTCGTCTTGCGGAGCTTCTTCAAGCTCATGGTCACAGAACCGATGGACACCCCAAGCATTGCAGAAATCTCACGTGAGGTGAACCATTTCTTGCGGTTCTTGCATAAAAAATCATACACTTCCTGTTGTCCTATTTTAATCACCCGGGCAAAACCGGTCCTGCTCATCCTTTTGCAGTCGTCCTATATAAGCTTTCTGTTACCACAGCATAATTGCAAGAATAATGAGGAGGAATCCGACTCCCGCCGCAAGCCAGGCATACTTTTCATAGACGCCAAGCGAAGAGACATATGACTGGAGGCTGCTCTTGACAAGCCCGAAAGTCGAGGTCAGCTTATTCTGCGCATCCTGCACAAATCCTGCCATACCATTGCCTGATATTCCCTTGTATTTATGCTTTTCTGCTCCAAAACTATTAAAAGCAGCAAGAACACCGATTCGTACAGATGGCAAAGGACGCAAAGATCAAGGAGATAGAAGAGAGGATCGCAAAGACAAAATACAACAAGGCGACAAGCCATGCCGTCGGACTCTACAAGGCGCAACTCGCCAGGCTCAAAGAGAAAGAAGAGCTCCGCAGCAGCAAGAAAGGAAAGGGTGAAGGCTACACCGTCAGAAGGACCGGCGACGGGACAGTGCTCCTCCTTGGCTTTCCAAGCGTCGGGAAATCAACCCTTCTCAACCAGCTGACAAACCAAGAATCGGCTGTCGCGGCCTACGACTTCACCACACTTACCTGCATCCCTGGTCTTCTCGACCATAAGCACGCGAAGATCCAGATCCTTGATGTCCCTGGAATAGTCAAAGGGGCAGCCTCAGGCACAGGCAGGGGACGAGAGGTCCTATCTGTCATGAGGAATGCGGACCTCGCCCTCATCATCATCGACGTCAACCATCCAGAACATCTCCCCATCATCCTGAAGGAGGTGCGAGACGCCCACATCCGCATCAACGAGAAGCGTCCAGACGTGAAGATAAAGAAGACCGCAAAAGACGGCGTGCGGATAGGAAAGACTGTCCGCCTCACGAGGCTCGACGATGAGACCATCAAGGACATCCTCCACGAATTTCGCATCAACAACGCAGACGTCCTCATCCGGGCGGACATCACAGACGACCAGCTCATCGACTGCATCGAAGACAACAAGAAATACCTCCCGGGAATCCTCGTCCTCAACAAGATAGACCTCGTCTCTCCAGAACGCGTATCAGAAGTCAAGCGCCTCCTAAGATCAGACCTTGAGATCTCTGCCAAGAACAAGGTGCATATTGACGAGCTTAAAGAGCTCATATTCCAACGGCTCAACCTCATCAGGCTCTACATGAAAGAGCCGGGAAAGCCTGCAGACATGCAGGTGCCCCTCATCATCTTCAAAGGATACACGATAGAAGATGTCTGCAACAAGCTCCATAAGGACTTTGTCCAGAAATTCAACTTCGCACGCGTCTGGGGAAAATCAGCCAAGTTCCCTGGACAACGCTTCCTCATAAAACACCTGCTTCTTGACGAGGATGTGCTCGAGATACACCTCAGATGATCCTCACCGGAGATCTCCTCTTCTCTTGAAGAGGATATACAGGAACACCACAGACACCAATATGAGTCCAAGGGCGAAGATATATCCCCACCGCCAATAGATCTCAGGCATGTACTTGAAATTCATCCCATAGAGGCTTGCGATGAATGTCGGGATGAGCACAAGAGACCCCCACGCAGTCATGCGCTTGATCGACGTGTTCAGCCCATTCGAGATGGATGTCAGGTATATCTCGATCGACTCAGAGAGCACCTCACGGTAGGTGCCGATGATGTCTGTCAGCTGGATGATGTCATTATACACGAGCATGAACTCATGCGCCGTATTCTGGTCGATGTGAACCACAAGCCCTTTCTCAAGCGCGATCACCACATCCCTCAATGCCGTGACCGACTTTGCAAAATAGATCAATGAGGTCTTTACCCTGAACACGTCGCTCAATGACTTGTGCTTAGAGACATCGAGCATGTGCGTCTCGATAATGTTGATGTTCTCCTCGATCTCATCAAGATCCTTGAAGTACGCATCCATAACCTCTTCGAAGAGCATATACAGCAAGAAGGTCGTGCCGCGGCGGAACAGCGGCTTTTTCACCTCAAGGCCAGTCCTCTCGAATGCAGTGAGCGGCTCAAGATAATCCTTTGAAAGCACGAGCATGAGTTTTTCAGACATAAAAACAGAAAAAGACAGGGTCAATAACTGGCTCTTTCGCTTCACCGGCACCTTGAGCACGACTTGGGAAAAATGACCCCTTTCAATCGTCGTCGGGCGCATGTCCTCCTGCAAGGCGTTCTTGATCACTTCAAGAGGAATGGCAAGTTTCCTGCAGATGCTTCTCTCCTCTTCCTCTGTTGGCGCAAAACAGAAGATGAGTTTTTGCGTCTCGAACTTGATGTACTCAAAATGCGGCTCAGTGATCAAGTCTTCCTGTGGATAATACTCAAACACCCGCAACATACCAGCATCTTGCATGTCCATGCCATAAAAACTTTGCTCACCACTCTAGAATCGTTCTTCGACAGCTTATTCTTCTTCAG
>JAGVFV010000075.1 GCA_020057445.1 archaeon
ACTCTCTTGCCCATGAACTGGGTATCAAATTCTTGACAGGCGACCAGAAGTTCAAGGACAAGGAGAATGTGGAATTTGTGAAGTGATCAGCGGATTGTCTCTAGGTCACCATGTATCACTATCGGCCGCATCGCGACGATCTCGTCAGTATATGGCATGTCTGGTATCGGATTGAGGAGATATATCTGCTTTTCGAGCACGTGGGCGAATCCCATCTCGAGGAAGGAATTTCCGCCGATGTAGTTCTCGATTCCTCGCCGTGTCTCATTGACGACGAGGATGCAGTCGCCTTTCGCAATCTTTGCAAAATAGCCACGGATAAGGTCTTCCTTGATCTTGTTGTGGGCTGATTCAAGATGTATGTCCGATTCTTCTGGCAATGAGGCATAATCGTGCGTGTGTTCTGGAAGGACGACAGCATGGCCTCTTTCAGTGAGTTCCCTTTCTATCTCAAGAAGTCTCTTTGACAGGGTCATGCTTGCGCAGACGACAATATTCATCTTTATTCCCCACCCTGTAGGAGAGATGCATACTGCTATTTATACGTTTGCGAAAAAAATAATAAAGAAAATGGGTTCAGATCTTCTTAATCTTCAGATCTCCTTCTTTTTCGCTGCCTAGATCTTCTTCTTCTTGGTCTTCTTGATCTCGCGCTCGAGGTTGAGCTTGTCAAGGAGCTCCTTGTACCGGTTCCGAATCGTCACTTCTGTCACTCCTGCGACGTCTGCGACCTCGCGTTGGGTGCGCTTCTCGCCGTTGATGAGCGCAGCGACGTAGAGGGCTGCAGCGGCAATCCCGGTCGGACCGCGTCCAGAAGTGAGTTCGACTCCCTGTGCGCGTTCGATGATCTCGACGCTCTTTGACTGGGTCTCAGCATTAAGCTTGAGCGCTGAGGCGAATCTTGCAATATAATCCGCAGGGTTCGAGGGCAATATCTTGATGCCGAGTTCGCGCGTGATGAACCTGTAGGTGCGTCCGATCTCCTTCTTCTCTATTCCTGAGGATTCGGAGAGCTCGTCGAGGGTCCGGGGAACATCGTGTCTCCGGCAGGCAGCGTACAGCGCCCCTGCGACGACAGACTCCATGCTCCGGCCCCTGACAAGCCCTTTTTGAACAGCCAATGTATATATTCTTGAGGCTTCCTCTTCTACAGAGGATGGCAGTTTGAGGTAAGAAGAGACTCTCTTGAGCTCTGCGAGCGCGAGCTTGAGGTTCCTCTCGATCGCTGTCGAGATCCTCTGCTGCCACTTGCGGAGGCGGAAGAACTTGTTCTTGTTCTTTCCGCCGAGCTGATAGAGGTCTGCCTTTCGTCCGACGTCAGTCCCGAGTCCCTGGTCAAAGTGCGTGTAGGACATGGGAGCTCCCGTCCTTCGTTTCCTTGCGGCCGCTTCTGAGTCGAATTCTCTCCATTCCTGGTCAAAGTCGACCATCTTCTCTTCGACGACTAGTCCGCAGTCCTTGCAGATGATCTCTCCTTTATCCTTATTCCAAAAGAGGTTGATGCCGCCGCATTCGGGGCATTTCTTGACAAAAGCCATTTTTGATTCCTCCCCAACGAGGTTTTTCATGGGCTGACGCCCACTAATATAGCAGACGTCTTCGTATCGCCTGCCATATAACCATAAGGTTTTTATAGGAGAAACCAAGTCTGTTTATAAAGTTTTCGGTATTTTCAGTCGTCGAGATGTATTTTTATAGCGTCGAAAGACTTAAAAACCTTTCGAAGGTGATACAAAGAACCAGGGCTTTTTGAGCGGATAATAGGTCCGGTCGATCTTTGCCATGACTGAAAAGAGGACGTCGTCACCTGTCGGTTTTGCCTTGGAAGTGCCTTGTCCGTCTTTCTTGAACGTGCCGATCACCGTGATGCTATCGCCTATCTCCCTCGCTTTCTTGAATGCGCTATAGAATGTCCTATATCCGTCGGAGTTGTCGCTAGGCAAGATCAGCTTATACTTTGAATCGTCTGATATCGCTATTTCTTTGTTTTCCTGTTCAGGGATCCCTGTCACGCTCACGTGCTTTCCATCGTACTCTTCAAGGTTCTTCATGGAGACAGGGACATAGCAGGGGTCGTTTGCGCTGCATCCGATGACTGCTCCGAGGAGAAGGACTTCGAGCGTCCGTCGTAATATGGACATGAGAACCGCAGGAAAGTGTGACAGGGTATTAAATCATTGCGATTGCAGGTTCATATCATGGAGAGTGCTAGAAGGACTCCTGCCGCTGCGACAGGGACAGTTAGATTGTCATCGATGAAAGGAAGGCTTTCGACAATCATCGCGATGACTGCAGCGCCAAGGGCGGCATACCAGGGGAAGAAGGGGACTGCGACGAGGAAACCCACAACGACTCCTGCGACAGTGCCTTCGATGGTCTTGTGCGGGTTGAGGGGATGCTTGGTCTTGCCGTGCTTTTTTCCCCAGAGTGTCGAGAGGGCGTCTCCGAAGGTGAAGATGAGGACTCCGATGAGTGACGCTGGAGCGGGGAAGATGAGGAGGGTGATGGTGACTCCGATGAAGAAGGTGAGCGCCCCTGCGCCAGGAAGGTTGCTTGGCCTGTCCATACGGTCGAGGAACCAGCTGAGGACTGCGTGGTTTGTCTTCTTGGCAAGGAGGGATATGCCAAATCCGATGATGATGATGGGGACGAGGTAGAGCGGTTTGAGGTATCCTGTCGCCATGAGGAGGACGATGAGTGTTCCTGTGAAGATGTGGGTGCACTGCCGGTTCCATTCCTTCTCAAAATCGTTCTTCCTGCATTCCTTGATGTGGAGGAGGAAGTATCCTATGGCAAAGCCAAGGCCTGCGCCAAAGACAACATCTGAGAGGTAGTGCACGCCAAGGTACATGCGGGAGAGGGCTACGAGGACGGCAAAGGAAAAGAAGTACCAGCGCTCTTTCTTGAAGAGGAGGAAGAGGAATGGAAGGGCTGCAAAGGCTATTGTTGCATGACCTGAGGGGAAGGCGGGTGAAATTTCATAGACAACGGGAAAGAACGAGAGGGTCTCATACGGCCGATGGCGCTGCAATGCTGCCTTGAGAAGGAAACTGAAAAGGGAACCGATGAGGAGGCTGCTTGCGAGGAAGGGGAGGAAGGCGAATTTTTTCCTGTGGATGAGGAGGGCGAGCGGCAGGACGTACAAGACAAGGATGACGAGCCAGAATTCTGTGATGATAAGGAAGAATCCGGTGAGCACTTCATGCGAAAGCCCTGCAAGGAGGAGCGCGAGGGGTTGGTCGAGCAGGTAGGAGATGCCAAGAGAGAGGAGGAACAGGATGCCTGCAATTGACCGTCTCATGCGACTGTCTGATGACGGGGGAATTATTTAAATGTTGTCAAACGATTTCGGCTGTGGTGAAAATGCTCATTTCCTCGCGACAGGGATGCCTCGAAATCGGGCCGGTGAATGTCCAGTTTCTGGGGAGCTCGTGCAATTTACCACTGCTTCAATTCCTTCAGAAACGAGACGTTCTTTGGTCTCAAAATTCAATATCGGCTCCCAGCCGTAATTATATTCATTTTCTGTTTGGGTGAAAGTGACTGCCATATTCCTTCCCGGGAGTTCAAGTTCGCGGACAGCATAGCCGACTCGTTGTTCATATTGCTCCCGTGATCCGGGATAGAACCTGACTTTTGCAAGCGCAGCGTATATCTGTAGTGCATGTTCTTTATCAACTTGTTTCTCTTCTCTTGATTTGCCCATTGCAGTTCACCGACAAAGGGAAAATAAAATAAGTATATAAAGATAGATGGCGCTCTCAAATGATACTATTGAAGCATGATAGATATGTTTTTTTATCTCACCAGCATAGATATCTCCTTTGCATACCGTAGCATCCGTAAGAGACGTATCTCTGTGATGGTGTTGTCCTTTTTCTTGAATGACCGCTCGAGCTGTTTCTCCTCATTCCACAGAGGGTATGCGTGCTCGTAGTCGCGGTTCATGTAGAAGAGGAATGCCTGCCCGTAGAACGTATTGAATTTTGCGAGGAACGCCTTCTCTTTCGGCGAGAGGCGCTCGATGCTTGCGGCAAACTCTGCGATGCGCTGGATCTTCTCCGCGACCATGCGGATGTCCATAGCCCGGATGAGGGATGTCTGCTTGTCCTTGATGTATTTGCCTTCGCCAAGGAACCTCCTCACCTGCATGACAAGCATGTAATAGAAACGGGTCATGGTATCGCGCAGTTCCTGCACCCGATGGGAATCATTGCTTGAAGAGAGCTCTTCGAGCACGTTCCTTGAGAGGAAGTACATGCGGGAGAGGCATTCTTCAAGCGTGAGCTCCTCTATCCGAAAGCTCTTGACAACCATCTTCTTGTCATTGTCTTCGATGACCTGCACATTCATGAACCGCTTGAGGAAAAGGGCAAGGTCTTTCCTCTCGTCAGATGGGATCGGTTTCTGGAAGTGGATGATGATCCTCTCGTTCCCTTCGAAGTATTCGCGGAAGAACATACGCTTGAAGTGCTCGTTGTAGGTCATGACTGATTCTTTCTTCTTTTCCGGGGTGTTGAATTCTGGGGCGATGGCAAGGCTTCCGTCGTCGCTGACCATGATCTTGAGCAGGGTCCCTTTCTTGACCTTGAATGCGGTAGTCCATTCTTTTGGAAGCGTGATAAGTAGGGATTGCCCGATCTCCTGCACTTTGCGTTCTACGACTCTCATGATTGTTCCAGTATGCCGAATGTATTATTTATATTTTTCGGTAATTTATAGAAGTTTATAGATTTATAGGAATAGTTTATATTTTTGATTTCCTCTTCCAGTATCATGAAAGAAAACAAAGATTTGGGGGAACTGCTTGCAGAGAAAGGGAGGATTTTCGAGGAGCTTGGAAGAATCGAAGATGCTGTGGATTGCTATGAGCAGATGCGTCTCGTACACGGTTTTCCCGGGTGGGATGAATCTCGCCGAATTGATCAGTTTCTTGATCAGCACTTGTCTCAAGGTCGCAGGGCTGAACTGTTTGAATGGTTTCATAACCATGGAAAAGCTGCAGAGTTATATGAGGCTGCGGGTGACAAATGCAAGGCATATATGAATTATCAGAACTCGTATAATACCGAAGGGATGGAAAGGGTTCTCGCATCATGCTCCGAAGATGAATTCGTGATGGTTTATTCTTATGCAGCAAAGACTCTTGAGAAGAACAAGGAGTATTATGCAGCCGCTGAATATTATATGAAGCTTATTGAAACTGATCCTGGGAATGAAAGAGAGCATCTGGAGGGAGCCATACGTTGTTTGGAAGACAGGAGAAATCTTGATGCACTCAAGCTTGCAGAGCGTCTTGAGGATAAATACATTATTGAACGCATCACTCAGAAAATTAATGGCGAGTGGGAAGAGCCAGGATGGGGATAAAAATGAAAAAGATAGACATCCACTGCCATACGACGCTGCAGCCATTGCATGATTGCGCAGAGCCTGATGCATCGGTGTGGACGCTCGCAGGGCGGATGGAGGCGCATGATATCTCCGAGGCGTTTCTCTATGCGACGTATTTTCCCCACCGCGGGACAGGGATCTCGAATTATCGGCTGGCGCAGTGGCTCGGAAGGGTCGGGTATGCGCAAAGGCAAGATGTCGATTCTCTCTTGCCAGAAGCAAGGCTCTCTATGTTTGGGAGTCTTGATATGGAGCATTATTTCCTTCAGGGGATGAGTGAATTAGAAGAGCTTCGGGAACATCCTGTTCAAGCTGTCTGTATGCAAGGCATCAAAATGTACACGTGCTACCAGGATATTGACCTTTCCGGGGAGAGGATGCATGCTGTGATGGATTTCGCGAGGAAAGAGGTCATTCCTGTCGCATTCCATTGCGGCTACTCGTATATGTCGATAAGGAAGGGTGGAGGTCCTTCTGTCGCAAGGATGGTGAGGGCATCTGACTTGTCATCCCTTGCGAAAGAATATGGTGACGTGCCAATCATGGTCGCACACATGTCAAAGCCCTATCTTGATGACCTCATCGCTACAATCCTTGCCCATCCCAACATGGTCACTGACATGAGCGGGCTCATAGATTCAAAGCACGATCGGCAGCTCATCCCGCAGTGCATAGACGACATCAGACGGTTCCTGTATGAATGCGGCCCGACCCGTCTCCTCTTCGGAACGGACTTTCCTGTGCAGACGCATGCTGATTCTGTCTATTTCATCGAAGAGGCGATGAAGGGATTCTCTGAGGAGGACAAGAGATCGGTGTATCATGATAATGCGAGGAAGATATTGAGGATTGGGGGTGGAAGTGATGGGATTGCATTCAGGTGATACGCTGTTTGTCTGCGGGACATATGATGACCAAGGGGGACGTCCGTCGAAGATAGGTAAGACGATGTTCGAGCAGATGCATCTCCCCGACACTGCTTTGCAAAATGGCGGATATTTCGGCGATCTTGAGGATGTTGTCAAGAGTGCGTGGAAATGGAAGAAGATCTATTGGCTGGCAAAGGTCGATGAGGAGAGACGGTCGCTTTCAAAGCGCATCAAGGTGGTGAATGAGATGGCATTCCTCGCAGGGTCGATGCGCACTGACGCGGCATTGTCTTTTGCAGACCGCATCCATTATGCATTGGAGAGAGGGGCAAATCTGATGGTGGAATTCTATGAAGATGAGGGAAGGTACCAGGGGCGCCTCTTTGATCCCTTGGGAAATATCTTCACTGAGTATTTGTCTGACTTTGCAGTGCTTGGGTCTGCATTGGAAAGGACAGCGCATTACTTATCGGGTTTCACCAAGGTTCCTGCGACCAAAGTCGGTGAGAGGAAAATGGTTCCTGTCGATGAGGCCTTTTTACGTGTGGTGCGATCGTACGCAATGAAGAGTCATGCCAAGATCGCTGAGGCGATCGGGATAAAACAGCCAATGGGAAATGCCTCATTTCGGTTCAGATGTCAAGAGGGCTTTCCTTCGTTTCGAGAAGAAGAATCCATATATGTCTCACGGCGTCATTTGGATAAGCGCACCGCAGGGGCAGACGGTTTTGTCGCGGTGGAGAGGGATCTTCCTGTAAAATATTATGGTGATGTTCCTCCTTCTGTAGATACAGCCATCCAGGTGAGGTTATACCAGTGGTATCCATATGCCAAGTACATGATCCATGGGCACGTGAACATTGTCGGTGCGCCGATGACCGCTCGTTTTGTTCCGTGCGGGCGGATCGAGGAGGCGCAAGAGATCATCAGCTTGTTTCCAGACAGGGAAGCGAAGGACTTTGCGGTGAACCTGAAGGGCCATGGCAGTCTCATCGTCATGGAGGATCTTTCGTTTATGGAAAAGATAAGATATTATCCGAGGAGAATCCCGCAGTATCAGGATATCGGAGGTGCCGTATGAATGAGGATGTGCAGGTCGAATTGTTAGGCGATGCCCTGAAGGACGTCCGCGTCGCGCTCTGTGTCACCGGCGGGATCGCCGCGATCGAGACGCCGAAGATCGCAAGGCAGCTTCGGCGGTATGGCGCGACTGTGCACGCGTATGTGACGCCGTCTGCCTATGATTTTGTCGGGAAGGTGGCGCTCGAGTGGGGCACAGGCACTCCTGTGGTCGATCGGCTGAGCGGCAGCGCAGAGCACATCTGCCTCGATGACATCGTGCTTGTCGCGCCGGCGACGCTCAATACCATCAACAAGGTCTACGCAGGGATCGCTGATAATCCTGTGACCACGCTTGTCGCGTC
>JAGVFV010000004.1 GCA_020057445.1 archaeon
AAACTTCCTGCCAGATAAAATGATAAAATAAGGTATACTTTGAGATATAGTCATCATAACCATCCATCTTCTTAATCACCATCTGATAGTAAAAAAAGGAAAAGCTTTAAAAAGAAGACGACGATACTTTCCAACAAGGTAACTGATATGAAAGCAGCTATTTTGGCGCCAGAATTCATCCCGACAGGAGTAGGGATCTATACGGTCGAATTGGTGAAGGAATTAGCTTCAACATTTGCGTGAATACCATGAACATGATTGATGAAAAAGGTTCTCAGCTGACAAAGGCTCTTGTGCTCGCAGGAGGGTTTGGGACGCGGATGAACGAGCTCACGAAAGACATTCCAAAACCCATGCTTCCCTTGCTTGGTAAGCCAATTCTTGAATACACCATTGACCTTTGCAGGAAGTATGGGATTACAGACATCGGGATGAGCATCCATTATCATGGCGACAAGATAAAGGACTATTTCGGAGATGGTCACAAATTTGGTGTCAGGATCGTCTATTTGGAGGAAGATATACCGTTAGGAACTGGAGGGGTCTTACGATTGCATAAGTCCTGGTTTGATAGGACGTTTCTCATGTGCAATTCAGATGAGCTGAAGGACATCAATCTCAGAGCAATGTATGCTCAGCATCTTTTGACAAAGGCTCTTGGGACTATCGCCTTGACTTCTGTTGCAGACCCTTCGCAGTATGGTGTCGTTGCGATGGACGGGAAGAAGATACTCTGTTTTGTAGAAAAGCCAAAGAAAGAGGAAGCACCATCTCATTTCATCAATGCAGGACTCTACATACTCGAACCTGTTGTTACTGGAATGATTCCTGAAGGGCATTCTATGGTGGAAAAAGACCTCTTCCCGACACTTGCGACCAAAGGGAGGCTGTATGGATTCAAGTTCAAAGGGCAATGGTTTGACACAGGAACACCAGAACGGTACAAAGCAAGCGAGAAGTGGGAAGGATTCAAGGAACAGGAATGATTATGTTTTTTTCTGTCCGATTCTCTTCTGACGCTCAGGAGCATCAAGATAATTCTCTTTGCTTATGATTTTCCTCTTGGTCTTGCTTTCGAGCCTGAGCCTGGCGACCTTCGCAACCTTTCCCCCTTCCCTTGACGCCTTCTTGTGTTCTGTGAATTTATCAGGGTTGGTCACTCGTTCTATCTCTGCTGTCGACGCCTCGCCAAGCATGTTGAAGATGAGTTCTAAGTCAGTCATGTGATCCCTTAAGTTCTGCTTGTCCAATCCCTTGAACTTCTTGTATTCACTTGGTGTCATGCCAAAGCTTGCCTTGGAAATCTCTGCAGTGAGTATGGAAAACGCATCTTGGCTTACAACGCCTCTCTTCTTCCACTCCCCTGAAATTCAAAGAATTTCTGGGGCACCAGAAACTTCGTTTCTCAGTGCGTCCGTAAGATCCTGTCTCACTGCTATTCCCCTCAATCTTTTGTCAATCCATGACTTTGAATAGCCTTTCTGCTCATAAAGCGTCTTCATACGCTCTTGAGCCAATTCTGGATCTTCAATCTCCTGCACACGCTCGTATCCAACTTTGGCAAGCCATCTTTTGAAAGGCTCAGCCTTCTTTGAAGGGATGGACTGTATGATCCTGAATGCATTTTCCGTATTGACGCAATTCAGAGTCTGCACTCCTCCCGCAGTCCCAATCCTAAGGGGGGTGACAATTTGTCCCCACCCTTCATTCAATGCCTCATCCCTTTTCCTTAGCTTCTTCAAGTAATCAGAAGGATTGACAGAATCAGTCAAGACACTTATGATGTCAGTTGCAACAAACCACCACTTATCATTAAACCATATACGCCTGATGCTCTTTCCCTGGAAAACGATGAGTGCTGTCTCCTTATCCACCATGACCACCTATTATTCGTGAAGCTGTCCTTGTTTATATGCTTCATGCCAACTTGTCCAGTGGGATTTATATGTGTTTGCGGAGAAAAACCGGAAAGAACACGGATAATCCGTAAGATTTCCGGAAGAGTATTACTCATTGATAGTAAAAAAAGGGAAACCTTTAAAAATGTCAGAAATCGAAGATTTCTGAGCATGATCAAGAACCGTAGGTTCTTGACAGGAGACGACGATACTTACAACCAGGGAAATCACAATGAAAGTAGCAATCCTAGCACCCGAATTCATCTTCCATGTTCAAACATTGTCTTGACTTTTACAATGAATTGCATCGTATCTTCTCTAGCCATCTCTGCAACAGCCTTTTCAAAAGTCGCATGCACATCATAGGACGCGCGTTCCCGCATCTCTTTTGATGAGCCTATTGTTTCGATATCTTTTTTATCCAATGAACTCACAATGAGAAATACATCATTTTCATCGAGAACTTTTTTCTGATGATAATGATTGAAGATGAGGAAGCAAAGCGTCGCAGAATGACTGCTCGAGGCATAACCCTCCCTGCTGACAATGGCAGTTGCTGCATGATAGATTGCATAGTAATACATGTTGACTGTCCAATCATAGAACGTTTCTTTGCCAAATGTTTGTGGGATTTCCTGCTTGTGCTTTTCCAAAATCCAATTCGCCAAAGCGAGGTTATGATCTGCCTTTTTCAGGTACAACCTCGACTCATCAGCCTTCTTCCTCAGTATCCCTTTCGTCAGATATCGTTCCAGCCATGATTTGCATTCTTGCTGATCCGCTAGCCATATCTTCCAGTCAGGCTTCCTCATTGATAAGCTCCCTCCACCATTCAATCCCTGCAAGAAGCAACCTGTCTTTTCGCACATTCTTGATGAACGTTTTTGTGGGATTGTGGAATTCCGACTTGAATGTCGCATAATCCATGTAGACCGGGCTTATCTTTTCCCCTGTCTTCATGCTGATCCTTTTTGCTGTCTCTTCAATCTTTCTTCCATGCACCTCCTGGAAGACCAACAGGAGGTCGATGTCAGAGCGGGCATGATAGTCTCCCCTTCCAAAGCTTCCGAAAAGCATCGCGAGGATTGGCTTTTCTTCCAATTCTTCAAGAAAGGAACAGATGGCAAGACGGATGCGGGGAGGAAGCATTCCCAACCGGTAATTCTCCAGTGCGTAGATGGCAGAGACGCTTGCCGTATCTGTATAATCCATATTGAACTCTATTCTGTTCCCTGATCTTTTTCCCTTGATGAAGCTTAAGGAAGCCAATGCGTTCTTGACAGAGGGCATAGTCAGTCTTGTCCTTTTTGAGATCTCCCTCATGTGGATCCCTGGGTTCACGTACACTTCAGTCATGATGCTCAACCTTGTTTTGTCATACATTTTATATCAATTGTAATAAAACATATGACATTTAAATAGTTTATGGTCT
>JAGVFV010000112.1 GCA_020057445.1 archaeon
CCTGATGTCGTTCCATGAGGAGATGACAAGACCGATGAGCGCCACGATCCAGGGTATGATGAATGGGAAGGAGAGGAAGGGAAATGCAGTCATAAAAAATACATGGCATAGGGGTATTTATAAGTTTAATGAAATTGATTCGGACTTAAGCATATTTCATGAATTCTTCTCTTGATAATCGGAGGTCATGCTTGACAATCTTGTTGAGGAGTCCTCGGTCGATTTCTTCTCCAGGATGGTTGGGGATGACTGTTGTTCTTCCGTCAGGGTGTTCGAAGAACATATGGCTTCCTTCTTGTCTGATGAAACGAAATCCGAGTTTGTCTAGAATTTTTGCCATCTCTTTAGCTGTTAGGAGAGGCAGCTTTGGCACATTCATGCCTCCATGTCTATCTGTTGGAGTCCCATGAATTTGACCATGCGCATATCAGGTTTTTTGACGCTGAGATAGAGGGAGATTGCTTCTTTTGTCCGTTTCATCAATTCGTCCAGGTTTTTCGCCTGGGTATGGCATCCTGGAAGCTCCACGACGTCGGAGATGAGATATCCGTCTTCGCCCTTTTCGATGATACAATTAAATTTTTGTCCCATATATCTATACTGCTATTTGAATGTTTAAATAATTTGCGGCGATTCAGAGAAACACTGGCCTTTCGCTGCTTCGTTCTGTCTCTATGTTCGCGATGAGGTGCGCAGGGGAAACTTCTGTCCAGGACAGGAAGATGCGCCTTGCGCCTGTCTCGATGAGCTTTCCGATGACGTCTGGCCTGTTATAGACAGGCATGCCTATGCAGTACGCGCCTGCCTTTGTCGCGCTGATCGTGTCGTTCTTGGAATCCCCAAAGACGACCTGTTGGTCAGGGGCGACCATCACTCTTCGTGCTGTCTCAATCCACACATCTGGTTCAGGTTTTCCGTGTGCAACATCCTCTTTGAGGACAGTATGATCCCGATCGAAGAGGTCGCGAAGGCCGCTTCTGGCCATGAGCAGGTCTGCGTAGTCTTTTGAGGTGAGGGATCCTATAGTCTGCGGAAAGCCGAGCCTGTGCATATTGTAATAGAAATCCTTGAAGCCGGGCCTTGGGATGATGGGCATTTGATTAAGATACAGTTCATAATGGTGCAAAGTGGCTTTGAGGACTGCTGCAGGATCCACTTCTTTTCCTTGTTCCTTGAGCAGGAGTGCTATATCTTCTGCGACCTTGCTGTCCGGCCCGCCGATGAAATGAGGGATCTTTGCAAAGCAGTCTTCAAGAGTGATTGTAAGGCCAAAGTCAGATGCTGCCTTGATGTGGCCAAGATGGTGTGCCTCTTCGACATTGACGACAGTCCCTTCAAGGTCGTATGCGATGGCGTAGATGGTGCGCATGCATTGGGGGAATGAGGACACCCTTATAATCGTTTGTGTTGATGAGCACATATTTGTGTTGATGCCAAAAAATTTCGCAGGAAAGATTTATAAATGAACCTCATTTCCAAGAGGATAATACCTATGATTAATGAGGCCCATCAGGGCTGAATGAGGTAAAACATTCTTCATGTTTTACCGGAGGGCAAAAAATGTCTGAGAAAGCATACGAAGCTATTGAGCTTGCCAGGAAAGGCGGAAAGATTGTCAAAGGCACTAACGAGGTCACGAAAGCGATCGAGAAAGGGACTGCAAAGCTTGTGGTGGTCGCAAAGGATGTCAACCCGAAAGAGATCGTCATGCACCTTCCGCTTCTCGCTAAGGAGAAAGGGATCCCTTGCGTGGAAGTGCCAAGCAAGGAAGAGCTTGGCGCCGCGGCAGGAATCCCTCTTGGGACTGCGGCTGTCGCGATAGTAAAGGAAGGTGAAGCAGCAGAACTCATCAAGGAACTGAGGTAAAAATGGCAGGCCAACGAAAGATGACAAGGACTGGCGAAAAGGACGGTCAGGGCGATGTCAAGGGAAAGGTGACTTTCTCCTATGGATTTCCTTCCCGTGTCGAAGAGATCGTCGGCAGGACCGGGACCCGCGGGGAAGCGACCCAAGTCAGGGCGAAGATCCTTGAAGGCAGGGACAAGAACAAGACCATCAGGAGAAATGTCAGGGGCCCAGTGCAGCTTGGCGACATCCTCATACTGATGGAGACTGAGATCGAGGCAAGGCCGCTGAACAAGGCTGGCCGGGCGAATAACTAGGTGATGGCTATGGCACGCTGTGATTTTTGCAAGAGAAAGATTGAGCAGGGGACTGGGAAGAAGTTCATCTACAAGGACGGGACGCAAGTGAATTTCTGCTCAAGCAAGTGCGAGAAGAACACATTCACGCTGAAGCATAAAGGACGGACAACCCGCTGGACTGAAGAGGCCCGAAAGATCAAGAAATCAGGGAAGGTCACAGAAGAAGTGGAGAAGGACGTCGGAGTGAAGACTGAAAAACCCGAGAAGAAGGGGAAGAAAGAGGGAGAAGCATGATCGAACGGACATTGGTACTGATCAAGCCTGATGGCGTACAACGCGCTCTTGTCGGAAGGATCATCCAGCGTTTTGAGGACGCAGGCATGAAGATGGCAGGATTGAAGATGGTCTGGGCGGATGAGGAATATGCCAAGAAGCATTACACCGAGGACATCAGCAGGCGCCGCGGCGAGCACGTGCGAAAATACCTCCTGGATTTCATCACAGAAGGGCCCATCATCGCGTTTGTGCTCGAAGGGGTGAATGCGATAGAGAATGTGAGGAAGATGGTCGGCGCCACAGAGCCAAAGGCTGCGCAGCCAGGCACGATCAGGGGAGATTTCTCCCATACGAGCTACGCGTACTGCGATGACAAGAAGATGGTGGTGAAGAACCTTATCCACGCATCGGCGGATGCGGAGGATGCGCAGCGCGAGATCACCGTCTGGTTTTCAAAGCACGAGCTGCACTCGTACAAGACAGTGAATGACATTCACATATTATAGGTGATAGTTATGGTGAAGATGGTAGATAGGGTTATGAAATGCGTCAATAATCCGCAGTTCATCAGGAATATTGCGATCTGTGCGCATATCGATCATGGGAAGACCACTTTTTCAGACAACCTCATCGCCGGCTGTGGCATGATGTCAGAGGAGCTTGCCGGAAAGGCGCTCCAGCTGGACTTCCATGCCGACGAGCAGGAGCGAGGGATCACTATCGATTCTGCGAACGTGAACATGGTGCATGACTTCGAGGGACAGGAATACCTGATCAACCTCATCGATACGCCAGGGCATGTCGATTTCGGCGGAGATGTCAC
>JAGVFV010000140.1 GCA_020057445.1 archaeon
CGACGCTCTTCCGATCTAGCCGCCAACAAAACCGCAAAAACAATATCAATCCTCATCAAAGGAAAATTCGCACTACGATTTCCAAAGAACAAAAAAGAGATTGTCTTATTCCGAACAGGAGACTATGCATGCTGGGATGCAGGAGTATTTCATACCTCTGAAGCATTAGAAGATTCCATCATCCTGACAATACGATGGCCTTCTGTTCCAAACGATCAAGTGCCATTAGAACAATAATGGTCTTCGCACTCTCGCGACTCAGATTATTTCTTCTTCAAAATATTCTGTGGTTTTCCTTTCAAGAATGATTCGATATTCTGGACCGCTATTTCTGCCCCGTTCGCGACAGCCTGCTTTGTCGAGAACGCAATATGGGGCGTGACGAGGATCTTCGGATTTCGCAATGCCTTCTGATAGAATGCGTTCGTCGTGTCCCCGAACTTTTCCGGATCGCAGTCGATGCCGGCTCCCGCGACTATCCCCGCATCGATGGATGCTATCAATGCGTCAATATCATACGTGTACGGACGGACAAATGTGACATAATAACTCCCTTTCTTCAGATTCATGAAGAACTTCTTGTTCAGCAGGTTCTTGCTGGAAGAATTGCAATTGAGCGCATTGACGATGAGATCCGCATTCTTAGAAATTGCCAAGTCATCTCCCCTTTCATAAAATATGACAACCATCCCAAATGCACGACATAATTCTCCAACCTTGCTTCCTATGCTCCCGTGCCCGATGATGAGCACGTTTTTCCCTTGCAAACTCTCTTGCAGCTCGACAGCGTAATTCTCAGCCGCCCTGACCTGAGGTCCGAATTTCCTGAACAATGAGAGAACCATGTACATGACCCACTCGACGATCGA
The DNA here is from genome assembly GCA_020057445.1 of archaeon. Classification (GTDB taxonomy): domain Archaea; phylum Nanobdellota; class Nanobdellia; order Woesearchaeales; family JAHJEM01; genus JAHJEM01. The sequence continues at coordinate 870 of JAGVFV010000140.1, forward strand.
ATCCCGGTTCCCGCCCTGGGAATTTGCAACGAGAACCCCCTTCTTCCTCAATTTTTCAGAATCGAAGACGCCCAATTCAACATACGGATATGTGACAAAGACTTTCTTCAACTTGGGGAGGCTGTCCAATAGATAACTTCCATTGCTATACACCACATCGGCGCCTTTCGCTTTAGACAAGAAATCCTTGACTGAAGAAGGACTATCCTCTATTCTTAGCTCGCCTATCGCCAAAAGCCGCCTCTTATGCTCATCCTTCAGACTGATCCCGAGCGTGACAATTTGTTTCATGGCTGCATTATTCCGATAGAACATATAAAAATAATTCGCTTTTTCTAAAAAAGACGAGAATCCCTTTGGAAAATGATACGAAAAAACAGCCAAGATGCAACGTAAATGTTTGCTTTCAGTGAAATGACGCGTCGAACTTAAAGAATCTTCTCAATCAGGTAATTCTTCTTCCCATTGCTCTCATAATACGTCTTGATGAGGATGTCTCCGAGGATGCCAAACACGATGAACTGCACGCCGATGATGACCAGGAGGACTGCAAGCAAGAGGAGCGGACGGTTGCCGATAGCCTGGTGATAGACGAACTTCATGATGGCAAGATAGATTCCTATCAAAGAGCCGAGGAATGATGTCAAGAATCCGAGGCCTCCAAACAAGTGCATGGGACGGCCGGAATACTGCATCCAGAACTTCACGACAATAAGGTCAAGGAAACCTTTCAGGACACGCTTTGCACCGTACTTGGTCTTTCCAAACTGCCGCGGATAATGATGCACCTTGACTTCGCTGACCTTGAAACCCCGCCAGGTGAGGATCGCGGGGATGTACCTGTGCATCTCACCATACAATGTCAGACCGTCAAAGCATTCCTTCTTGTACGCGCGAAGAGAACATCCTGAATCATGGATCGTCTCCTTTGTAAATGATTTTCTCACCCGGTTAGCAAGTTTTGATGTCAGCTTCTTCAGAAAAGGATCTTTGCGGTCAGCACGCCAGCCGCAGACAACATCAAAGCCCTGCCTCATCTTCCCGAGCAATAAGGGGATGTCTTCGGGATCATTCTGCAGGTCAGCATCCATGCTGACGATTACTTTTCCTTCTGCAAGGGAAAAACCTGCGTCAAACGCAGCCGTCTGGCCAAAGTTCTTTCGGAACTTGACAACCCTTACATTGGAATCAAGACTCCTGATCTTCTCCAGGAATGCGAACGTGTCGTCACGAGAGCCGTCGTCTATGTAGATGATCTCATACGTCTTCTTCAGGGAGAGCAAGACCTTCTTCAGCCTGCCATAGAGGATGTACACGTTCTTGCCCTCGTTGTAGCAAGGGATGACGATGGATAGGTCCTTGGCCATAACACCTCAGAAGTCTCATGGGGCTTTTAAATATTATCGAGAATCTACCCAGAACCTCTATTACACCACGCAACCACAGACATCATTCTTACTCTGTAGCATTGACAATCTCTTCCGTGTCATTGAGAAGCTCTCCTGTGACATTCTCCTTGATATCCTCGGTGACATTTCCAGTATCTTCATTGACTGGCTCAGGTTTTTCTGCTGGCACGATCCCCCAGCTCGCCTTCAGCTTCTCCAATTCTGCAGGAGTCTTGCCATCCCAGTCCACCTTCCACACGATGACGTTTCCTTGGGTCTGGCTTCGCTCCTCGAAGAGCTTGTCGAAATGAGTCATGTAGATGCCATCAAAGTAGAAGAGCTTTGTGAACGTTGACCTGCTCAGCAAGGGATCTGCAATGAGGACGCGCATCTTGTACGTGTCGACAACGACATCGTACGGGAAAGTCGCATTCGGGAAAGGCACTGCGATGAAACCGTCCTCTCCTGTGATGAGGAAATTCCTCGGCCGCTCGAAACTCTGCGCCAGGCGCTGCTGCAAGGTCTTGTCAAAGACAGTAACGACCAATGACGAATTCTCCATATCATCGAGATTGACGATGACCTTCTCGATGACAGTCGTCGTCTGGGCATTTTGGCCGATCCCCATGTTCAGCGTGCACAGCACAGTCGCATTCACCTTCTGGCAAGGGACGGTATTCGTCGTCACATATCCTGGCCAAGGAGAGATCCAGCTGTTCGCCTCGCGGTCAGTCGTCAATGAGATGACCTGCATGTAATAATTATCAGCCTCTTCTTCAGAAAGGCCCAGGTTCTCTTTCAAGAAGGAAATGGCGTTTTCCCTGCTCTTGCCGCGCACAGAATTGTAAATATACGCCTTCTTGAAATCCCAATTCCCGAAATGCGCCCACACGCCCGCCTTTCCGACCATGTCGCCTGACGTGACGAAATAATCCTCAGGAGGAGAGCAGTGCGTCTTTTCCACAAGACCTAATGCCATTGCTCTTGAGATATTCTCATCATCCAAGAAAGACAATGCGTCCTCCTTTGAGCGCACGATGACCTCATTGACAAGAGAGATCGACCGCAAGGAATCATCAGTCTCATTATAGAGATAATAATATGCATCATTCCAGGTGCAATCGAGCATGCGCAGGATGCCGACAGCAGAATCCTCATCATCAGTCGATAATGCCTTTCCCACCCAATGCGCAGGAGGGGAATTCTGAACAGCCCCATCAAACGTGACGCCACGGTCAGCCTGGTACTTGAAGAAATGACCAAAGTCCCACCAGCTGTTGATGATCGCATCAGGCTTTGAATCAGCCTTCACCGCGTCCATTGCATTATACCAGGCACGGTCAAAAATAGGCACATTGCCCTTTGAAAGCGAATTTGCAGAGCGGACAGGATTGATCAGCAGCAAGAGAAGGATGATGCCGACGCACACCTGCACGACCAGCTTATTGACATTGAGCTCCTTATGCAAGAGCCCGGAGACAGACTTGAAGACCTTTCCAATCGTGATACCTACAGCGACAGAAAATGCGGGAACGAGCAGATGGATGAAACGCACACCCTTTGTCCCTGCATAGATCGTCGCCACAAACCACAGGATGAGGAAGATGGCGAACTGGATGTCGACAGTCTCATCCTCAAGCAAGAGGAAAAGGCCTATCGCTATCGGAATCACGAACAAGGCAAGATAAGTAAGCTTTGGCAGTGTCAGGAATTGCGGCCTCGTGATCACCGTATAAAACAGGATCGAGAAGATGATCAGGCTATAATCCTTCCAGTTCGGCTTCTCCTTGACAAGGCAGAGGATCACTCCCATCACCGCGATGATGAAGAAGATATTGAATTTGTTCGTAAGCCCTCCAAAGAAGCTGATGTTGGATATCACGCCGGAAAAGTCAGACGTGTTCAGCTCGGCGACTGTCGTATACACGTTTGGCCAATAGTCTGCCTTTGCGGCCTGCTGGATCGAGGCTATACGAAGAGGAGACAGGAGACCAGACCAGAGCATATTGGACCCTATGAAGATAGAGACGAAGATCGCGCTCACCACAAGATAGATCGCAAGCACGATGAGAGCAGTCAAGAGACTCTCATGCCTTGCCTCTTTCCCAGACATCTTCGCTCGGATGATCCTCACCACCATGATAAGGAAGTACACGAAAAGACAGAGCGCATACAAGCCGAAAAAGACAAATCCTGCAGTCCTCAAAAGGAGCAAGAGCACTATCCCTAAGACGATCGGACCAAAAAAGATTGCCATGCGCGTCCAAAACGGCGACGTCTTCAGGAGATTCCTCTTCACCGCGTGAGACGAAATATCCTTAATCACCATGTACGCGATGTAGAGCCCGAACACGCCAAGGACAAAATCAAAAATGTACCACCAACCGCCTTTCCACGCGAATGCGAAAATGCCGGTAAAGAGACCCATAAGAGACGAGAAAATGAACTTCTTCTTGTTCGACTTTGTCTCGATCATCTCAAGCAACAGCCAGGTGATGATCAGCGGAAAAAAGACATTCTGCACATCATTGTCAAAATCCCCGCCCATTGACCTGCCAAGGAAGACAGGATGGACAGCGAAAAGCAG